>JACDBE010000024.1 GCA_013695075.1 Acidimicrobiia bacterium | reverse complement strand
CGGAGCTGGGCCAGGGGCGGCGGGGCCACGATGGTCCAGTCGGGAAGGCCCGGCTGCGGCGAGGTGAGCCGCCGCAGATGTGTCCCCGCCTCCAGGTTCAGCTCGAAGGCGTCCCGGAACGGCTCGGGCATCGCCCGGCGGGCGGCGCCCTGCCAGTCCGGATGGGCCACCAGGTCCCGGTACGCCTGTTGCTGTAGCTGCGCCCACACCGTGAAGTCGTCGGGAGCCGTCATCGGGTCCGCCAGCGCGAACTCGGCGGCGGCCAGAACCTCGGCC
Source organism: Acidimicrobiia bacterium (assembly GCA_013695075.1). Classification (GTDB taxonomy): domain Bacteria; phylum Actinomycetota; class Acidimicrobiia; order Spongiisociales; family UBA5794; genus JACDBE01. Next base: position 5,388 of record JACDBE010000024.1, on the reverse strand, counting down.
AGGGTGGTGGCATTTCGGTAGGGGAGGATGGGGGCCGGAGGAAGCGGTTTGGTCGAGGTGGTCGGCGCAGCCGAGGTGGCCGGCGCCAGCGTGGTCGTGCTCGTGGTCGTCGGGGGAGGGACGGTGGTGGTCGGTGGCTCGGTTGCCGGTGCCTCGCTCGCAACGGTCGACGGGGCCGCCTGGCCGTCGGACGCATCGCCGCATCCCGCCCCTGCCATCGCCGCCACCACCACCGCAGCGACACGGGCGCGACTCCACCAAACCCCCAAACTTTGAGCGATTTCCATCGCATAGCGATGGAAATCGCTCAAAGTTTGCCGGATGTGGATCTGGGCCACTCAGCCGGCACCGGTGGCAGCCGATCCTTGCACCAGGATCGGCTGCGATGGCTTCTCCGGGGATGCCTGGTACGCCAGGCAGTGGGCGCGCTCGTCTGAGGTGAACGGGATGTACGGCGGGAAGGTGCCCAGCCGCCACGGCGAGCCACCGGCCGGGTGGGCACCCACGTAGGCCTCGTACAACGGGGCGCACAGCTCAGCGGCGGCTGCCGCCATTGTGGTCGGCTCGCCGGCAGCGCTCAACGGCACGCTGCCGATCGATTCGTACTGGTGGGGAGTGGCGCAATCGACCGCCTCCACCGTGCCACGCACCGGGTACCGAACCCCGTCGCGCACGATCACCGACGCCAGCGAGTCCTGGAAGCACGTCCCCGGCTTCAGAGCAGCGACGGGCTGCCAGGGGTCGTTGTTGAGGTTCCACACCACCAGCCCGATCAGCCCAACGACGAGCCCGAGCACGGCCCAGCGTCGCTTCCGTCGTCGCCGTTTGCCGGCGGCGGCGACGACGGCGATCTCCACAGGGTCGAGGGGGCGCCCCGAAAAGTGCCCGTAGCGGTGGGGTCGGGTCACCCACTCGACGTGGAGGCCGGCCGCCGACGTGGTGACGGTGACCGACCGGGCGGTCACCCCCTCGCCGCGGAAGGCCGCCACCGGGTCGTAACCCGGCCCAGCCGGCGACGCCGGCAGGTAGCCGCGGCCCTGGTGGTCAGCCGGGATCCCAAGCTGGTCACCGAGGTCAGCGGAGACGGTCGGTTCGTCCATGCCGGTGCCCATTGTGCCCCATAGGCTGGGTGGCCGCGCACCCTGCCGCGCCATACTTTGAGCGTTTCACCACGCGGTGCGTGGTCACTCGGTCAAAGTTCGCTGGACCGGCTCAGTTGCCGGCGCCCCGGGCCGATCCGGTGACGGTGCCCGGTTCGTTGGGGTTGGTGGGGTGGGCCTGGAGCACCAGGCAGGTGACGATGCGGTCGTCCGGCCAGCTCTCGTCGAGCGGTACCAACGGCGTCACGTACCACACCGATGTCTCGTACTCGCTGCCCACATAGGGCTGGAATTCGGGGAGGCACCGCTCGAACCCGACCTCCGAGATCTGGCCCTCCCCCGGGTACGGGCCGTCGGGGAGTTCGATGTTGGCGATGACCTCGTAGACGTGCGGCTCGGCGCAGTCCACGGTCTCCACCCGGGAGATCTCGGTGCCCTCGAACTCTTGGAAGCAGTCACCGATGGCCAGGTCCTGGACGTCGGTCCCCGGGTCGATGAGGCTGCGCACGAACCCGCCACCGAACAGGAACAACGCCGCTACCACCGCCACCCGCAGCAGCCCGCCCCACCGCGACCCCCCGCTGCGGGAATCGGGGGGAGACGGCGGCAAGGGCCCCGTGGGATCTTCAGGCACCGGTGGCATCCCGGTCGTCCTCTGGAACGGATCCGAGGGCGGTGGGGGGGACACCAGCTCGGTGGCGCGGTCGTCGGGAATGGTGGCCTCAGGCCGCGTCACCTCCGGTGTACCGGCGTGCATCACCGGGTCCGGCCACTCCGCCGATCGGTCGACATCGCCCCGGTCGACGCTCTCACCCACATCGGCGGAGGTGGTGACGAAGTCCTGGTCGTCGTCGAATGCCCGCGGCGCCGGCTGATAACCCTCCAGCGGATCGTCGTCGAACACGTCCTCCTTGGCCAGCCGGATCAGCTCCTCGGAGGAGACGTTGGGGACCAGCTCCTCGTCGGGGGTGCGATCGCCTGACGTCGGTTCACCTGGCGTCGAGTCACCTGTCACGATCCGGGCCCCCTCGTCGTCGATGAATGGCGGGTCAACTCTGCCCGTACGCCGGGATGGCGGCTCCGTTGATGACCGATGACGCCGGGCTGGCGAGGAAGTCGACCACGGCGGCGATCTCGGACGGCTTGGGCCAGTGGACGTAGTCGGCGTATGGGAGGGTCGCCCGGGTGGCGGCGGTGTCGATGACCGCCGGCAGGATGGCGTTGGTGGTGATGTTGGTGCTCTCCAGCTCGGAGGCGACGCTCTTCACCAGGGCGATCACCCCGGCCTTGGCGACGTTGAAGGCCGCCTGTCCGGTGGGGGTATCGAAGGCGGCCCGGCTGGCCACGGCGATGATGCGACCCCACTCGGCGTCGAGCAGGTGGGGGATGGCGGCACGAATGGTGTAGAACGCCGACCGCAGATTGAGGTCGAGCATCCGGTCGAACCGGACGTCGTCGGTCTCGGCGACATCCCTGCCTCCCGCCCATCCCCCCACCAGCGAGCACACCACGTTGATCTGGCCGTAGGTGGCTGCGGTTTCCTTCATGAAGCGGTTGACCGCCTCGCCATCGGTACAATCCACCCGGCGCAGCAGCAGCCGATCCTCGTCGAGATCGAGATCCTCCTCGAGCTGGGTGGCCTCGTCGGGTATCAGGTAGGTGATGGCCAGCCGGAAATTGCGCCGCACCAGCATGGGGACCAGTACCTGCCCGAGGGCGCCGGTCCCGCCGGTTACTACGGCGACATGATCGGATTCCATCTCCGCCGAGGTTAGCCGTGGGCATGCGGGTTTTCCCGCGTTGCGGTCAGGGGGCGAGCCGCTTGAACGCCTCCGCCAGGGCGAGTCCGGCGTCTGCACCGGCGGTGCGCGCTCGGGCAATGATGAGCTCGGTGAAGGCCGCCCGCTCTGCGTCCCCACTCTGGGCGTCACCCATGGTGGTGGTCGCCTGCGAGGAGTGGCACAGCAGGGCGGCGATCTTGGGCCCGGTGTCGATCGGTTCCCAGTGGTCGGGGGTGTCGGCGGCGAACAGCAACACGGCCCCGGGCCGATGCGCCGCCACCGCCTGGTCGGGGAAGAACAGGTGGTCCCGGGCGGCGACGACCCCGTCCACCGCTCCCCACCCGGTGGCGCGGTGGTCCGGGTGGAGCTGGTATCGCTGCCACGGGTCGTGGCTGAGCACCACGTCTGGCCGGGTGCGCCTGATGTGGAGGCACAGCTCGGCGCGCAGCGCCATGGTGTACTCCAACTCGCCGTCGACATGGTCGAGGTGGATCACCTCGCTGGCCCCCAACGCCGCCGCCGCCGCCCGCTGTTCGGCTCGCCGGGTGGCGATGAGGTCGATGGGGTCGACGGACCGGTCCCAGGTGCCCTTCGAGCCGTCGGTTACCACCAGCATGGTGACATGGCAGCCGGCGGCGGCCCATCGGGCCAGGGTCCCTCCTGCACCGAACTCGATGTCGTCGGGGTGGGCGCCGATGGCCAGCGCCCGGCCGGGCACCGCACGCGGCGCCACCTCGTCGGCGCCGGCGGGATCGGGGGAAACCGTCACCGGGGGAGCGCCGCGATCGGGGAGAGCAGGTCCACCAGCCAGTCCGGTGCTCCCAGGGCGAGGACCGCCGCCAGATCGCCGGGGGTGTCCAGGTCGAGCGCCAACCCGGGACGGGTGACCACCGAGGCACCCGGCATGGTGGCCAGGTGGCGGTGGAAGCTCCCCGGCCCGTAACGGAACCGCATTGGCCCCGCTCCGGCGATCAGGTTGGTGCCGCCGTCGACCGAGGGGGCCAGCACCGCCGGAGCGGCCTCTCGCCACGCCGCCGTCAAGTCGGCGACCGTCACCAGGGGCAGGTCGGCATGGACCACCGCCCACGAGTCGGGGGCGGCACCGGTCACCGCAGCCGCCGCCCCGTCGAGGCCGCCTCCCGGCGGCTCGATAACGACCGCAAACCCGCCGGCCTGCGCCCACTCCGCCACCCCGTCGTCGCCGGTGACCACCACCGGCGTCGCCCCCGATGCGGCCACCATCGTCAGGGTGTTGGCGGCCACCGCCCGACCCAGCCGGGAGCGAGTGGGGGCATCAACAGCAGGTCCTAGCCGGCGTTTGGCCACCCCGAACGGTTTGATGGGCACCCCGACGATGTCGGGGATCACGGGACGAACCGTGGGACCGGGGCCATGGCGGCGGAGACTACCCGGCACGACCGACAGCCCCGGTCGCCGCCTCGCCTAGCGTGGCCGGCAGCTGAACTACCACAACAACGAGAGGAGTTTGCATGCGTTTCGGTGTGTTCGTCCCCCAGGGGTGGCGTTTCGACCTGGTCGGGGTGCCGCTGACCGACCACTGGGACGTGATCGCCGACGCAGCCTGCACCGCCGAAGCGCTCGGCTACGAATCGGTGTGGGTGTATGACCACTTCCACACCTCGCCGGCGCCCTCCCAGGAAGTGACTTACGAGGCGTGGACCCTGATGGCTGCCCTGGCTGCGGTCACCGATACCGTCCGGCTTGGTCAGATGTGCACCTGCAACGGGTACCGCCAGCCGAGCTACCTGGCCAAGGTGGCCGCCTCCACCGACGCCATTTCGGCGGGAAGGCTGGAGATGGGGATCGGTGCCGGTTGGTACGAGCACGAGTTCGACGGTTACGGGTACCCGTTCCCCAAGCCGTCGGTGCGGCTGGGTCAGTTGGAAGAAGCCGTTGAGATCATGCGCCGAATGTGGACCGAGGACGTGGTTTCGTTCGACGGGAAGCACTACCGGCTGGACGGGGCCATCTGCCGCCCGCACCCCGTGCAGCAGCCCCACATACCCCTGTGGGTGGCCGGAGGAGGCGAGCAGCTCACCCTTCGCATCGCCGCCCGGTACGCCGCCGCCACCAACTTCGGCGACACCATCGAGGAGTTCGTCGGCAAGTCGGAGGTGCTCGCCGACCATTGCGCCCAGGTGGGGGCGGACTTCGACGCCATCGTGCGCTCGAGCAACTTCAACGTGCTCTGCGAGGCCACCGAGGCCGATGTCGCCGCCCGGCTCGACTGGATCACCGAGCGCTACACCCCGCTGGTGGGAGACAACAAGGCGGCTCGAGTGCGCGCCCTGTACACCCCGATGGCGGGCACGCCCGAGCAGCTGATCGAGCGGTTCGGCAGCTGGCAGGAGGCGGGGATGAGCTACGCCATCATGTTCTTCCCCGAGTTCGGCCTCGACAGTGCCGGGGTGGAACGGTTCGCCTCCGAGGTCGTTCCCGCCCTCTCCTAAGGTGGTGGTCCCCAATATGGGGGCACCTCCTACGGC
>JACDBE010000013.1 GCA_013695075.1 Acidimicrobiia bacterium | reverse complement strand
GGTCCCCCAGCCCGGTAACCGGGTGGTGGTCAACAGGTACGACGCGGTGGGCGTGGTGATCGACCTCACCGCCCAGGATGTGACCAGGGTGCTGGCGGTGCTCCCCGACGCCGCCGTTGTCCGGTTCCACACCGTCGTGGTGTCTGCCGACCTGGCCACCCGGGGGAGCATCGAGGACATCGATCCCGCCGAAGTCGGCTCGATGCCGGTGGCCGTCGGCTCGGCAGCGCTGGCGGAGGCGCTGGACACCCCGGTCATGGCCGACCACCTCGCCGCCGGTACGCCGGTGGTACTGGGCATCGAGGATCGACCCACGGCGGTGACCCTCGACGGCCGTTCGTTCCCGGCCAGGGAGCTCCCGGTGGCGGTCACCTGGGCGATACGAAGCTCCTGGTCCCGCCGACGATGGCCACCGAGCAGGGATGGCCGCAGACCGGCGAGCAGGCGCTGTTCGTGGTCGACGGCGACGTCACCAACGGCCAGGCCAACCAGCTGTGGAATCTCGACGGCCTCCACGCCAACCTGACCTCCGGCGGGCCCCTGTCCTCCAGTGAGTGGCTCCTGGTCGGGTTGGCCGGGACGCTCGTCGTCATGCTGATCATCACCGCCCTGGTGACGGCGCTGGCCGCCGCCGAGTCCGACCACGACCTGGCGGTGATGACCGCCGTCGGGGCCCCGCCGTCGATGCGTCGCCGCTTCCTCGGTCTGCAGACCGGCTTCTACGCCGCCTTCGCCGCCGCCCTGGCCGTCCCGCTCGGGCTGTTGCTGCTCAAGGTGACCAATGGGGGCCAGACCTATATCGCCACCGGTCCGTTCGGCTCGGCTCCGGGGGACGCCATGGTGATCCCATGGGCGATCATCGGCCTGCTGACGCTGGTGTTCCCACCGGTCATCGGCGGGCTCACCGCCTTGGTGGTGCGCTCTTCGCCGACCATCCCGCCCCGTCAGGTAGCGTGATCCGGCCCACGCCGAAGACCGCCGCTGATGGTCGACCCGAGGCGGTTGCGCTAACGCCACCGTCGACGATCGGCGAGTCGTCGAGATTCTCGCCACCCGCCTCGACGATCTGGCCAGCTTCCGACAGGAGCTTGCGCGGTCGACAATCGATCGGCGTTAGGACCTGCGCTCTCGGCGCATCGAGGAGTCCAACGGCGATGAGTCTCGCCGTGGTTTCTCGTCTACAACCACACACACCCGATCAATCGCACTCGAGGAGAGCATCATGACCGTTACCTACACCTGGGACATCTTTGCCACCCTCGACGGCTATGGCTCCCACAGCGGCGGCGACTGGGGCGGATACTGGGGCAAGCAAGGCCCCGAGCTCCTCGACCACCGCCTCGCCCTGTACGACGTAGAGCAGCGGATGGCTTTCGGGGCCAACACCTATCGGCAATTCGTGCAACTGCTGGGCTCGAGCACCGCGGAGGCCGGTGTGGCTGACCCCTGGGTCAACCGGATGAGGAGCATGCCGGCAACGGTGGTGTCGAGCACACTGGTAGGACCCCTCGACTGGCCGAGCGCAACCCTCGTGAGCGGTGACGCCGTCGACGTCATCGCCCGGCTCAAGGAGGAGTCCAAGGTGCCGTTGCGCTCGCACGGGAGCCTGTCGATGAATAGGGCGCTCATGGCCGCCGGCCTGGTCGACCGCGTCCAGGTGACGCTCTTTCCCGTGATCACCGGTCAGACCGGAGTGGAACCGATCTTCCAGGGTGTGGGCGACTTCGACCTCGAGCTGATCGAGAGCCGGACGCTCGACGGCAACACCCAAGAGCTCATCTACCGGCCCACCCTGCATGTATGAGTCCGTCCATGCACCCCCACCCCGTCAAGCAGCCGAACCTGACGCGTTGCGCACCTCCTCATCCTCACACCGCCACCAGCTCGGGTGACAGGCCGTGCCGGCGGAGGTCGGCGGCAATCTCCTCGAGGTAGATGGGGTTCATCGCCACCACCAGGGCGGGGTCGACGGTAACCAGCTCGGCGGGGGCGATCACCGGGTGCCCGGTGCCGGCGATGAACGTGCCCTGCTTGTGCGGGTTTACATCAACCGCGGCGGCGATGGGAGCGTCGATGGCGTTGAGGAAGGCGACCCCCTTGGAGCCGCCCCCCCAGATGACCGTCGTCCCGCCGGCGGCGTTCACCCTGGCGGTCCACTCCCGGGTGATCCCGGCGTAGCCGGCGGCGAAACGGTCCACCCCGGCGGAGGTCGCCGCCACGTCGTCCTGCGACCACCCGCCCCCAGACCCGGCCACGGGACGGGCCTCGAGCAGCAGGTACTGGTCGTCGTAGGCGAGACGCACGTCGTCGACCTCGAACCCACACGAGGCGAAGAGCCGGGCCAGCGACCCGGCGGTGAAATATGAGCAGTGCTCGTAGTACACGTCCCAGAACGCCATATCGTCGAGCACCCGGGTGGTGTCGGGGAGCTCGAACAGCACCGCGGTGTCGAGCCGGTCGCCGATGGCGGCCCGCACCTCCCGGACGAAGTCTCCCACCGGGACGATGTGCTCCAGGGTGTGGCGGCACACCACGGCGTCGCCCTCGATGGGCCCGAAGCCGGCGTCGAACCGGCCGGCGATCCAGTCGAGGGTGCCGTCCCAGCGGGGGTCGATCCGCTCGGGGTGGACCCCGGGGTCGACGCCGATGCCTCGACCGATACCGGCCTCGGCCATCATCACCAGGAACTCGCCCTTGCCGCACCCGATCTCCACCACAGTGCCGCCGGTCAGGCGATGGCGCTCCACCCAGTCGGCGGCCAGACCGCGCGCGAACTCCCGGAAGCGGGGGGAAAAGGCCTGGGTCTCCTCGTACCGGCCCGAGTACTCCGCCTTGGTGGGATCGAACGAGGAGTTGGTGATGAACCCGCACCGGGGGCAGAAGCCCAGCCGCAACGAGCCGGTGGGGAAACGGCGGGCCTCGTCCTCGGTATCGACCAGCAGGCAGCTGTTGGTGGGGACGCCGTGCTGGGTGTGGAACGGTTCTAACCCGGCGGCTCCGCAGGCGGGACACGCCAGCGGGGTGGCGGTGCGGGTCATGGCATGATCCGCGGCTCGGGGACGGGCAGGATCATCAGCCCCCCTCCCGCTAGGTAGTCCCGCTGCTGGGCGGCGATCTCGGCGGCGAAGTTCCACGCCAGCAGCAGCAGGTAGTCGGGCCGGCGCTCTCCCAGCACCGCCGGGTCCTCGATCGGCTGATGCGTCCCCGGCATGTGACGGCCCTGCTTGTGCGGGTTGCGGTCGACCACGAAGCTCACCAGGTCGGTGCCGAGCCCTACGTAGTTGAGCAGGGTGGCCCCCTTGGCGGCGGCGCCGTACCCGGCAACGGTGGCCCCGGAGGCGACTAGGTCGCCGATCAGGGTGCGCAACCGGTCGGCGACATCCTCCACCCTGATGGCGAATGCCTGGTAGTAGGCGAAGCGGTCGACGCCGGCGTCCCGCTCCCGTTGCAGGTACTCGACTACCCGGTCGGACGGGTCGTCGTGATGGCCGACATGCCAGCGCAGCGTGCCCCCATGCAGGTCGGGGAAGAACTCGACGTCGTTGAGGTGCAGCTGGTGGCGGCGCAGCAGCCGCTCCATCGACGTGCACGAGTAGTAGCAGTAGTGCTCGTGGTAGATGGTGTCGAACTCGACCCGATCGATCAGCTCGCGCACGTACGGGCTCTCGATGGTGATCAGCCCGTCGTCGGCGAGCAGCATGGCCATCCCGGCGACGAAGTCGTTGAGGGCGGGGACGTGGGCCAGCACGTTGTTGGCGATGATCACGTCGGCGACCCGACCGTCGTGGCGCAACGTCTCGGCTACATCAGAGCCAAAGAAGGCGTCGATGGTGGGCACCCCGGCGGCGTTGGCGGCCGCCGCCTGGTCGGGGGCGGGATCGATCCCCAGGACCGGGACTCCTGCTACAACGAAGTTCCGCAGCAGGTACCCGTCGTTGCTGGCCAGCTCGACTACCAGCGAGTCGGGCCCCAGCCGGCGGGTGTCGATGAGACTGGTGGCGTGGCGGCGGGAGTGTTCCAGCACGGCGTCGGAGTACGACGAGAAGTACCGGTAGTTGTCCACGAACAGCTTGTGGGGGGGCACCTCCTCCAGGATCTGCACCAGGGCGCAGTCGGGGCAGAACGCCACCTGGAGCGGGTAGCGCTCCTCGGGCGCGTCGAGGTTGTCCGCCGCCACCAGGGCATCCGCGAGCGGGGTCACCCCGAGGTCGAGGAATGGGTGCAGGTCGAGACCACCGCAGGAGCGGCAGGCGACCGCGGCTTCTGCCGTCATGGAGCCGATCGCCAGCGCATGTCGGTGCCCAGCCGCCCCTGCTTGACTAACCCCAAGACGTGGCGGATGCGCATGTACGCCGGACCCTCGAGTTGTTCCAACGTGAGGTGGTTCGCCCGGAAGGATTCGGCCAGCTGCTCGATGCCCTTGCGCACCGTCCACCGGGGCCGGGCGGCGGGGAAGGTGTTCTCCAGCTTGGAACAGTCCACCCGGTAGTTGCGGGCGTCGTCGAAGGCGTCGGCGGAGAAGGTGATCACCGAGCCGTCTACCGCCTCCTCCACCAGCGCCGCAACCTCGCGGATCTGGTAGTTCTCCTCGGTGGCGCCGACGTTGAAGGCCTGGTCGTGTACCAGGGAGCGGTCGGCCTCGGCGAGGACCAGGAACGCCCGGGCGATGTCCTCGACGTGGATCAACGGTCGCCAGGAGGTGCCGTCGCTCTTGAGGAACACCCTGCCGGTGGCCACGGCGAACCCGGTGAGGTTGTTCACCACCAGGTCGCCGCGCAGCCGGGGGGACACCCCGTAGGCGGTGGCGTTGCGTAGGTAGGTGGGGCTGAAGTCGTCGCCGGCGAGCCGGGCCAGGTCACCCTCGCTGCGGGCCTTGGACTCCCCGTACGGGGTGAGCGGGTTGAGCGTGCCGTGCTCGTCGATGGAAGCGTCACCCTGGGCGCCGTACAAGCTGCACGACGAGGCGTATAG
>JACDBE010000005.1 GCA_013695075.1 Acidimicrobiia bacterium | reverse complement strand
ACTCCAGGGTGGAGCCGAGCACGAACTCGCCGGGATGGAGGATGAACGGTTCGTCGGGGGAGGCTTCCACGGCGCTGGTCAGGTCGGGTTGGCTGGACTTGGGGTCGATCAGCGCGTAGCGGTGGTTTTCGAACACCCGGAACACCGAACCGCAGCGCAGGTCGACGCTGGATGGCTGCACCATGGCCGGGTCGAAGGGGTCGATGACGATGCGCCCGGACTCCACCGATTGCCGTATGGTGCGGTCGGAAAAGATCATCGGGCGGGGATGGTAGCTCCGGCGATGGGAGCCTTTCGCCCCACAAACTTTGAGCATGTGACCTCGCTGGGTGGGGGTGAGTCGCTCAATGTTTGCCGGGATGAGGGAGCGGATGAGGGGAATCGAACCCCCACTCCGAGCTTGGGAAGCTCGTGTTCTACCATTGAACTACATCCGCCTGGGACGGCCAGTGTACCCAACAGCGGTGGTCTGGTCCGTCGGGTGTTGGCTCGGCCGCTGCCTGGTCTCGCTTGCCTGCTCAGGGGGCGAGCAGGCTGAGCCCTCCCCAGGCGGCGATGAGCACTCCCACCCCGAGCAGCCACCAGGCGCGCGACTTCCGAAAGGTGCCCTCCATGCGGCGCGGCTGCCGGCCCCTGGCGTCGGCGACGATGGCGGCGCCGTTGCCCACCACCATGGCGGCACCCAGCGCCAGCACGAACTGGGCGAGCAGCGTGTCCAGCCCGAGCAGGTCGGTGACGTCCACGACGGCAAGCTACACCCCCGAAATCCTTCAAACTTTGAGCGACTCACCCCGCCCGGCGGGGTCAAAATGCTCAAAGTTTGCTTGCAGAAGGCCGAAAGCCGGTAACTCGGGCTAGCACCGGGCACGTCCTAGCCTGGCGCCCGGTTCCGCCCGCCCCCTGTTTGCCATGACCCTCACCTCATCCCCCCAGCCCTCCGTGTCACGCGTCCGCGCCGCTTCCCGGCGCGCTGCCGCCTGGTTGCTGCTGTACATCTTCGGGCTGTCGATCACCACGCTGCTGGTCGGGCTGTGGGGACGGGCCGTCTCCGGAGACGAGGAGGCGCTGCAAGCCGGGGTCCGTGCCGCCGTGGAGACCGAGCTGGTGTCCGACCGCATGGAGGACTGGCTAACCCAGGCGGTTGGCGCCGAGTCGTCGCTGTCCGATACCCGGGTGGCGGACCGGCTGGAGCGGATCGGTTCCAGCGCCGTCGTCGGGGCCGCCATCGACACCCTGGTGGTGGCCATGGTCGACGCCGCCGTCGCCGAGCCGGGCACCGCCACCACCGTCGATGTCGGCTCGGCGCTGGCGCCGGTGGGTGTGGCCGTCGCCGAGGAGTTGGGCGCCGCCGGGCTCCCCGTTTCGGCGGAATCGGTGACCGAGGCCCTGGCCGGTTTGGAGCCGATCGTGCTCGCCAGCGAGCGGGGCATCATCACCGGTGCCGCCGCCACCGCCCGGGGGCTGCTCACCAGCGTCGCCGTGGTGGCGACGCTGGCGGCAATGCTGAGCGGAGGGCTTTCGATCGCACTCGCCGGTGACCGGGTCGCCATGGCTCGCACCCTGTTCTCCCGGGTGGCGGTGGGTACGGTCACCTTCGCGGTGTTCGCCCGCATCGGCGCCTGGGCTCTTGACCCGGAGCGGGGTCGTTCCCCTATCGCTGCCGGCGGTTCGGTGCTGCTCCGCTCCAACACCGCCCTGCTCATTGTGATCGCCGTCGCGGCTGCGGCGGCCACCGCCGGCCTGGGGGCATACGCCGTGCGTCGCCGTCGGCTCGAGGCTGCGGCCTCACCCCCCGTACAATCGGGCGGTGATCCCAGGTCCGCGACCACCGCCGGCGAGCCCGATCGGCTGGCAGCGGCAGGCGCTCACGCCGGTCTTCTACGGGGCCCGCAGCCTCGGCCCGGCCGACGGCGCACCCGTCCCGATCCGCATCTTCTTCCCCAGCCTCGACGGCGCCGTCGAGTCGGCCCCCCTGCTTGACGGCTGCGGCCGCTACCCCCTGATCCTCCTATGTCAAGAGGCGGCTGCGAGGTCGTCACTGGGAGGCTGCGCGTCGGGCCTTGAGATCGCGTGTCATGCGGCGGTAGACGACGTCGCTGAGGTGGCGCTTGAGGACGCGCATGGCTTCTTTCGTGGTGTGGCCGCGGCGTCGGGAGTCGTCGTAGATTTTGCGGGCACGCGGGTCGCAACGCAGCTGGGTGACGGCGATGCGGTGCAGGCAGGCGTTGACCCGTCGGTTGCCGCCGCGGTTGAGGCGGTGGCGGACGGGTTCGCCGTCGCCCTCGGCCGACGAGGCGGGCAGAGGGGCGGTGCCGTTGAACCGGGCGAAGCCGCCCTCGCCGGTGAAGCGACGGGGATCGCCGACCTCGACGAGCAGCTCGGCCTCGATCCGTTCCGCAATCCCGCACACCTCACTCAGGGTCGATCTTGCCTGCTTGGCCAGCTCCTTGAGCGCCTTGGCCGCTTCTTTGTCCTGGGCGTCGAGCTCGGCGATGGTGGTACGGTGACCGTCGAGCAACCGGAGCCGCAGCTTGGTGGCGGGGTCCCAGGTCCGATTGACGCGATCGGCGAGGACCCGCAACCGCGGCCGGACGGCGGCGGTGTCGGGGAGGGCGGCTCGGAGCTCCTCGGGGAGCTCACCCAGGAGGTTCTCGGCCTCGTTGAGCAGATGCTGGCGGGACTTGAGGATCGACCGTCGGGCCTTGTGCCAAAGGCTCAACAGCTCATGGGTCTCGTCGGGCCCAGTATCACCGCCGGCCCGCTTGAACGCCGTCGGCATGGCCGTATCGGCCTGGGTCTCACGAGCGACGCGGACCGAGTCGAGCGCGTCGGTCTTGCCCTCGCGCCGGCGGCGGGACTGCTCGGCGGTGCGGGTCGGGCACACGTCGCGCACGTCGTGGCCCTGGCCGATCAGGTAGATGGCGGTGTGCCGGCCGAGGCCGCTGGCGCCCTCGATGCCCCACCGGGTGATCGGCCCGAAGCTGAGCGCCCAGGCCTCCGTCGCCCGGTGCCCGTCGCCGGAGACCCGGAACGTCTCGGTGGCCAGAACGCCGCCGCGTTCGTCGAGCACCGTCGCGGTCAAGGTCTTCTTGTGCGGGTCGGCGCCGAACACGTTGCCGCCGTCGTGGACTGCCGCCAGAGCGCGCGGCTTCCTCGACTTCTTGTTACCCATGGCGGGCTCCTCTCGAGTCGTAGGGTGAGAGGACCGGTCGACACATCCCCGTTGAGAGATCAACGCTCCTATCAAGTCAGGCCGGTCCCGAAGGTCCGGGCCGAGGACGACACTTCAGAACGAGGACACCGCCGGAGGGGTCAAGATCCTAGATGGGTCAGCCCACGGCCCGGCCTTCGACGGTACGAACCCGTCAGCCCGTGCCGGTGGACCCATCACAACACGGGGATCCTATTGCCATGTGCGAGCTGTTGGTTGGTCTGC
>JACDBE010000377.1 GCA_013695075.1 Acidimicrobiia bacterium | reverse complement strand
GAAGACACCTTCAACTGGATTGCTCGAGACCTGGGGCGACCGCTCGTGGACCTCGAGGATCGTGACGCCGTTGAGGCTGTGCTTGACGGGCGCCGATGAGCGCCACCGTCGACACCAACATCCTCGTATACGCGTCGAACAAGGTCGATCCTGTTCACGACCAAGCGAAGGGCCTGATCGCCTCACTGGCCGCTGGACCGGACCTGATCTACCTGTTCTGGCCGGTGCTCATGGGCTTCCTGCAGTTGGTGACGCATCCTTCGATCCTGCCCAGGCCGCTGGCGCCCGAAGAGGCGATGGCCAACGTGGCGGCATTGCTCGAGCGCCCGCACGTCCGAGCGCCGGGTGAGATCGAGGGCTTCTGGGACATGTTCCGCGCGACATCACTGGGTCGGGCCCGCGGCAACGGGGTGCCTGACGCCCATCTGGCGGCGCTGATGCGTCAGCACGGCGTTCGAATCATCTTCACCCGTGACCGTGGCTTCCGCCGATTCGACGGCATTGACGTGCGGGACCCCTTCGCCTGAGACGCGGGTCAGCCGGCGAGTACTCGCAGGGCGATGGCTTCGGCGAGGATGCCGTTGCGCAGGTCGGCAAGGTCCAGGCTCTCGTCCGGACCGTGGGCCCTGCTGGTGGGATCGGCCACCCCGGTGAGCAGGACAGCGGCGTCAGGGTACGCCTCCTGGAATTCGGCGACGAACGGGATGGTGCCGCCGACACCGATCTCGACGGCGGGGGCGCCCCACGCCTCGGCGAACCCAGCGCGCCACGCATCCCCGGCGGCGCCGTCTGTGGACAGGGCGATGGGTGCCCCATGCGAACCGGGGGTGACCGTCACCTCTGCGCCCCAGGGCACATTCGCCTCGAGGTGGCCGATCAGGGCGTCCATCGCCTTTTCCGGGTCGGTCCCCGGTGGGATGCGCACGCTGACCTTGGCTCGGGCCGAAGGGAGCAGCTGGTTGATCGCCTCCGCCACCGGTGGAGAGTCGATGGCGAGCACCGAGCACGCCGGTCTGGTCCAGGTGCGCTCGGTGAGAGTGCCGGTCCCGATGAGCTCGGTACCGGGAAGGGCGCCCGCCTGCTGGCGCAGCTCGTCCTCGGTGAGGTCCAGCGGGTCCACCGGGTAGCCGCCCAACCCCTCGATGGCGACGTTGCCGGCTTCGTCGTGGAGGGTGGCCAGCAGCCGGCACAGCGAGGTGAGGGCGTCGGCAAACGCCCCGCCGAACTGCCCGCTGTGGGTGCCCTTCTCCAAGGTGCGCACCTCGACGACGCAGTCGACCAGACCGCGTAGCGAGGTGGTGAGGGCGGGCACCCCGACCCGCCAGTTCCCGGAATCGGCGATCACATAGACGTCGGCGGCGAGCAGGTCCCGGTAGCGGTCAATGAATTGTGGGAGGTGGACCGAACCGATCTCCTCCTCACCCTCGACGAACACCTTCACCGTCACCGGGGGGCGGCTGCCGTGGGCGGCGATGGCACCGAGATGAACGGCGATCCCGGCCTTGTCGTCCGACGATCCTCGACCGAACAGCCGGCCGTGGCGCTCCACCGGTTCGAACGGCGCCGAGGTCCACAGGTCATCCGGGCCGGGCGGTTGTACGTCGTGGTGGGCATACAGCAGCACGGTGGGGGTGCCGTCGGGTCCGGCCACATGGCCGAAGACGGCGGGATGAGCTCCCTCGATCTCGAGGAGCCGGGCGTCGGACAGCCCGTACCGCCTCAAGGTGTCGGCCACGTGCTCGGCCGAACGGCGCACCTCGGCCGGATCGAAGGCGGCGGTGCTCACCGAGGGAATGCGCACCATGGCCTCCAGCTCCCCACGGATGGCTGGAAGCAGGCTGTCGACGGCGGCGGTGAGGTCTTGGTTCATGGCGGCAGGCTACCTGGGCAGCGATCAGCCGGGCCCGCTCGGGCGAGGGTGGTGCTCACCAACTTCAGCGGCTCGCGGGTCGTCACGACCCGCAACAACCTAAGGTTGGCGCTACTCCCACCGGAACGGGCGCCCTACCAGCTCCTCCAGCGCCTGGTTGTGCGGTTCGAAGTACGCCACGAGCTGCGACCGGAAACCGGGATCGATCGGCGCCGGAGACGTCTGGTTGATGGCGGGGAACGAGGCGCCATTGCCCGGCCCGACGCCGAGGAAGCGCCACAGTTCGGAGAGCACCGGTTCGGGATCGGAGAACAGGTCCTCGCTCTTGATGATGAGGAGACGCTCTGGCGGGAAGTGTTCCAGCCAGCGCTCGATCTGCTCGGCGTAGCGGCCCTTGGCCAGGTAGAGGTAGCGCAGGGCGTCGCCGACACCCTTGCGGTCCTGGTGAAATTCTCCGATGGTCGGCATCGGGCCCTCGTACTCCCGCTGCACCGCCTGCTCGAAGGTGGCGGTCTCCCGACCCTCCAAAGACCGCAGCCGCCATGCCGAGTGGGCCCGATCCACCGGGTTGCGCACCATCACCACCAGCCTGGCCTCAGGGGTCACCCGAGCCAGCCGCTGCGGTGCATCGGGATGCACCAGGTAGTTGGGGGTGGCCTCTCCGGTGATCTGGTCGGGACCTATGAAGCGGGTGAGAGGAAAGTTGGCCCGGTACCACCTGACCCCACGGCTGTGGTGCAGGTCGTGGAAGTGGATCTCCTTGCGCCATGGCGCCAGGATCTGGCGATGGTGCGACAGGTGGTCGAACAGCGATGTGGTCCCGCTGCGCTGGGCGCCGAGGATCACGAAGTCGGGTAGCGCCCTCCCCGCCGCCGTGGCCATACGCCAGCGCCACGCCAGCGCCCGCTGCACCCGCTCGGGATGGAGGGGGCCCTGATCGGCGGTCCGCTTGCCCCTCATGTGGTGGCGCTCCGGGTAGCAGGCATCATGGATCGAGTGTAAAGCGGCGCCCGGCAGCGCTCCTTTTCCTGGCTCGGTCCGATTGGTCCGCCCAACCACCGCTGCCGTGCGGCGTGATCAGCCACCGGGAGGGACACCGCCGTGATCGAGAACGCCATCCGCGCCGCCCGACTGGACGTCGCCTTCTACAACGCTGCCGAGAACGACAAGGCCCTCACCGGCCAGGCGGCTCTGCTGGTGGCGATCGTCAGCCTGCTCGGTGGTATCGGGACGTCCTTCGTCGTCGACCACTCCTTTATCAAGGTGATGGGGTATTCGCTGCTGACCGGGCTGGTGGGCTGGGTGGTGTGGTCGTTCATCACCGACTTCGTGGGAAGGACGGCGTTCAAAGGCGATTCGGATCCCGGCCAGATGCTGCGGGTGATCGGGTTCGCCCAGGCCCCGCTGGCGCTGTCGGTGGTACCCGTGGTGGGGGCATTCGTCGGCTCGATCTGGGCGCTGGTCGCCGGGGTGGTGGCGATCCGGGAGGGTCAGGACTTCACCACCGGCAAGGCGATCGGCACCGTGATCATCGGCTGGATCGCCTATCTGGTGCTGCGCACGGTGGTGTTTGCCATATTCCGCTAGCGCCAACCGATCCGCGCCGGGCCGTCAGAAGGTGACGTCGTCGAGCACCGTTTCGCCGTTGACGGTGGCATCGGCGTCGACCGGCTCCATGGTGACCCAGACTCGGGGGAAGTCGCGCCGGCTGACACCGATCCACAGGTCGATGCCGCTCGCCGCGCGGAAGGAACCCGCCGACAGGTGCGTATCGCCGTTGCTCAGCCACAGCTCGTAGACGAAGCCGTCGGGGGCGACGGGGAGGTCGACGGCATCGATCCTCATCCGGGTGCCGGCATCGGTTGCCCAGCCGAGGACGGTGGCAGTGGCCTGTGGGGCCGGTCCCTCGCCGGCCAGCGCCACCTCCCAATCCGGCTCCGTCGAGCGCAGGATGGAGACGGCGACCACGGCGGCGACGGCAGCAGCGGCCACCCAGGCCAGCCAGCGGCGGCTCGGTCGGGGCCGGGCCATCGCCGGCCGCAGCAGCACCGGCGGTTCGACCACAGGCTCGGTCTGGGATCCCGGCGGAGCAGCCGGATCGGCGACGCCATCAGGGCCGGCAGCGATCCCGGAGCCGTTCCCCGGCTCGGGCACGGTGACCACATGCTCGACGTGGCGCACCTCGGCGATGGCAGCCTGGACCCGGTCCTCGAGGTCGGGTGGCGGCTCCGCCCAGGTTGCCGCCGATGCCAGCAGCCCGTCGACCCGGCGTAGCTCACCCGCGCTGGCGGCACATGCCGGACACCCGGTGCGGTGGCCCTCCACCTCGGGGCCGCGGTCGCCGCCGAGCCGGGCGGCACGGTACTCGTCGCACCTCATGCGCTCGCCTCCTGGAGGTGGAGCAGCAGCGCCGCCAGCCGGCGGTGGGCCCGATGGGAGCGCGACTTGACGGTACCAATGGGGATGCCGAGCCGGGCGGCAGCCTGCTCATGGGTGAGGCCGAGAAAGTGGGTGACCTCGACGATGAGCCGCTCGTCGGCCGGCATTTCGTCGAGGGCGCGGCGCACCTCCCATGCGGTCCACGCCGTCTCCAGGTCTGTAGGAGTGTCGGCCGCCCGGTCGTCGATCACGCTGTGGTTGCGGTGGCGGCGCTCCCGGCGGTACAGATCGACGGCCACCCGCTTGGTGATGGTGAACAGCCACGGGGCGACGTCGCGGGCGGGGTCGAAGCGGCCGGCGGCCCGCCACGCCTGGAGAAAGGACTGCTGCACCGCCTCCTCGGCCAGGCCACGATCACCCAGGGAGCGGAGGGCGAGGGTATACATGGGTCGTGCGTAGCGGCGGTAGAGGTCGCCGACCGCACCGGGGTCGCCGCTGACGAACCGGGCCACCAGATCGGAGTCGGTGGTCACCATGACAACCCGGGGAGGAGCGGTTGCATACATGTCAACTTAGTTACGCACGGGGGCTAGCGACCGGTTCGGGCCGTGGCGGCATCGCCTGCCATGCCACACGGGCAGACGACCGGTCCCTGCGTCTGGATCAGCGCCGCCTGAGACCCGTCCCAGTCACGGTTGAGTGACCCGGGCTACCACCGCATTCGCATTGTCCACCGGTCGTCGCCGGTGGTGAGCAGGTCGTTGGCGGCCGGGGGACCCCACGAACCGGCCGGATAGGGATGGACCGCGATGTCGTCGCGTTCCAGGAGCGGCGTCCACAGGTTCCAGCTCGCCTCCACCTCGTCGGCGCGCACGAACAGGGTCTGGTCACCGATGATTACGTCCAGCAGCAGGGTCTGATAGGCGGAGGGGAGTTGCGGAAAGCGGTCGGCGTAGTCGAACGACATCGGCTGGGTGACCACCCGGGCCGTCCCCGGTTCCTTGAGTTCGAAGCGGACCTCGAACCCTTCGTGGGGCTGCATGGTCAGCACCAGAACGTTGGGGCTGATGGGGCAGTCGTCGGCGATGCCGTGGAAGATGCACACCGGCGGCTTCTTATAGGTGATGGCGATCTGGGTGGTCCGCTCGGCGAGCCGCTTGCCGGTGCGCAGGTAGAAGGGAACGCCTTCCCACCGCCAGTTGTGGACGTTGACCCGCACCGCGGCGAAGGTGGCGGTGCGGGACTGGGTGGCGACCTTGTCTTCGTCGAGGTAGCCCACCGACGCCGCCCCGTCCACGCTGCCTGCGGTGTACTGCCCCAGGACCACAGCCGCGGGATCGATCGACCGCATCGACTCCAATACCTGGACCTTTTCCTGGCGGATGGCATCCGCGGTGAACGAGCTGGGCGCCTCCATCGCCACCAGCGTCAGCAGCTGGGTGAGATGGTTCTGCATCATGTCGCGCAGCACGCCGGCCCCGTCGTAGTAACCGCCGCGGGTCTCCACACCGAGGTCCTCGGCGACGGTGATCTCCACCGAGTCGAGGCGGTCCCGGGTCCACGTGGTCTCGAAGATGGGGTTGGTGAACCGGAAGGTGAGCAGGTTCTGCACGCTCTCCTTGCCCAGGTAGTGGTCGATGCGGTAGACCTGCGATTCGTCGAAGTGGGCGTGGACCAACTGATTGAGGGCCCGGGCCGACTCCAGGTCGGACCCGAACGGCTTTTCGATGACCAGGCGGGCCCACCCTGGAGCCTGATCGAGTCCGGCATGGTCCAGGGCGGTGACGACGCCTGGGAAGGCGGGCGGGGGCAGCGCCAAGTAGAAGGCCCGGTTGCCCGGCAGACCGCACTGCGCTTCGATCTGCTCGATGCGGTGGCGGAGCTCATCGAGGGGGGCGTCACGATCGACGAACTGGTGGAAGATGCGCTCCTCGGCCCACCTGTCGGTCCCGGTGTCGGCGATCCCGGCCTCGGTGAGCGCCTGACGGCACAGTCGACGGAAGCCGTCGTCGTCGAGCCGGCCGGGAGATACCCCGAGGACGACGCAGCGGTCGGCCACCTCGTTCTCGTTCATCACCCGATACAACGCCGGGAGCAGCTTGCGCTTGGTCAGGTCCCCAGTGGCCCCGAAGATGACGAACAGGTGGTGTTCGATCCGGTCCATCAGCCCTCTCGCCTGACGGCGTGGCCCCCGAACTGGCCCCGCATCGCTGACACCAGCCGATCGCCGAAGGCCACCGGGTCGCGCGAGGCGATCCGCTGCAGCAGCGACACGCTCATCACCGGGGCGGCGACATCGAGGTCGATGGCCTCGGCCACCGCCCAGCGACCCTCCCCCGAATCGGGCACGTACGGCGCTATGTCCGCCAGATCGGGATTCTCGGCCAGCGCCTGGCACGTCAGATCGAGCAACCAGGACCGCACCACGCTGCCGTACCGCCAGATCTCGCCGACCGCTGCCAGGTCGAGGTCGAAGCCGCCCTTGGCCCGCATCACGGCAAAGCCTTCCGCCAGCGCCTGCATCATCCCGTACTCGATGCCGTTGTGGATCATCTTGGTGAAATGGCCCGCTCCACTGGGGCCGACATGTCCCCATCCGGTGGTGGGAGAGGGGGCCAGGGTCTCCAGCACGGGGCGGAGGCGCTCCACCGGCTCCGGGTCGCCGCCGACCATCATGGCGTAGCCCTCGGTGAGACCCCAGATCCCTCCGGAGGTGCCCACGTCCACCAGGTGATGGCCGGCGGCGGATCGTTCCGCCGCCCGACGCACGGTTTCCTTGTAGAAGGTGTTGCCGCCGTCCACCACGATGTCGCCCCTGGCCAGGTGAGGGTGCAGCCCGGCGATGGTCTGGTCCACCGGGTCGCCGTGGGGCACCATGATCCACACCACCCGCGGCGCGTCGAGCTTGCTGACCAGGTCCTCCAGCGAGTCGGCTGCAGTGGCGCCCACGGTCACCGCAGCGGCTACGGCGTCGGCGGACAGGTCGTACCCCACCACCTCATGGCCGCCCCCGATCAGTCGCTCGGTCATGTTGGCGCCCATCCGACCCAAGCCGATCATCGCCAGCTGCACGCAGATTCCTTCCTCGCGCCGTCCCGCACGCTACCGCGGGTCGGAGGCGGCCCCCAAGGAGCTGCGCCGACGGCGCAGCTCCGGCGGTTGGGGCTGGGGCCCCCAACCGCACCGCGATGAGGCGTCAGCCGAAGAGCCGAATGCGACGACCGCAGAAGGTGGGCCCCTATTGGCGCACCTCCTATGGTCATAGGGGACGGCGGCGGCGGGAGCTGATCAACCCGGTGTCGAACCCTCCCAGATGGAGCCCGCCGGCGAAGCGGGCGTGCTCGATCTTGAGGCAGCGGTCCTGGACCACCTTCAGCCCGGCTTCCATGGCCCGCCGTGCCGCCTGGTCGTGGCGCAGCCCCAGCTGGAACCACACCACCTTGGCCCCAACGGCGATGGCCTCGTCGACGACCCCGGGGATGGCTTCGTGGCGGCGGAACACGTCGACGATGTCGGGCGGCTCGGGCAGGTCCGCCAGCGTCGGGTAGGACCTGAACCCGAGCACCTCGTCGGCGGCGGGGTTCACCGGGTAGGTGCGCAGCGGGGTGCGCACCAGGTAGGCGGCGACGAAGTTCGAGGAGCGGATGGGGTTGG
>JACDBE010000359.1 GCA_013695075.1 Acidimicrobiia bacterium | reverse complement strand
CTCATGACCATCCCCGCCCGCAGCTCGTTCTGGGACCTTATCATCGGTGATCCCGGGCCCAACAACCTGTTCGCCGGGGCGTTGTGCGACCGTGGCGCCATGACGCTGCACGTACTGCGGTGACGATCGGCGACGACGACTTCTTCATCCTGCTCCGCCGTTGGGCCACCACCTACCGGGGTGGCAACGTGACCACCGACCAGTTCATCGCCATGGCCGAGGACATCTCGGGCTAGGAGCTCGACGAGCTGTTCGACGTCTGGCTGTTCACCCCGACCAAGCCGTCACGGCCCATCGTTCGACCCGTCGGTGTCACCCGGGGACCGATTCACGGTGGTGCTGTACTCGGGTTCAACCGGTCGTCGCAACACCGCCTGGTTTGGTGGAGCGTAGATACTCGTCGAGGGCTTCGGCGGGTGTTCGCCATCCGAGGGTCTTGCGGGGCCGGGTGTTGAGGGTGAGAGCGACGGCGTCGAGGTCACCGCGGGAATGTCGGGTCAGGTCGGTGCCCTTGGGGAAGTACTGGCGGAGGAGTCCGTTGGTGTTCTCGTTGGTGCCGCGCTGCCAGGGCGACTGGGGGTCGCAGAAGTAGATGGCGAGTCCGGTGTCGATACGGAGCTGGGCGTGTTGGGCCATCTCCGATCCTTGATCCCAGGTGAGTGTGCGGCGTAGCTGATCGGGCAGGGTCACGATCGTGCGGGCGATCTCGTCTCGGACGGCTTCGGCGCCGTGACCGGCCAGAGGCGGACCGTTCTTCACTCTCGGCTCGGTGCCGTGGCCCTCCATGGGCGGCAGGTGCAAAAGCATCGTGAACCTCGTGGTGCGTTCCACCAGGGTGCCGATCGCCGATCTGTTGGTTCCGAGGATCAAGTCGCCTTCCCAGTGACCTGGAACCGCCCGGTCGTCAGCCTCGGCGGGCCGTTCGGTGATCATGATCTCGGCGGTGACGAACTTCTTGCCACGCCCGGCGGTGCGTGCCCGCGGTACCCGGAGTGCTCGCCCGGTCCGTAGACAGGCGACCAGTTCCCGTTTCAGGGCGCCACGGCCTTGGATGAACAACGCCTGATAGATCGCTTCGTGGGAGATCCGCATGGTGTCATCATCGGGGAAGTCGAGGCGCAACCGGTTCGAGATCTGCTCCGGGCTCCACGACTTCGCCCACCGCCGGTCGGCCCGACGGCCGTGACGGCGGCCGATGAACCGCACCTCGGGGCCCGGCACCGGCTCACCGTTCGGCCGGGCGATGGTGCCGGCGAGCCGGTCCTGCACGTACTCGCGGAGCCGGTCGTTGGCGACCAGCTTGGCGACCTTCGGGCGGGTCGCGCGCCGCTCGGCGTGCCAATGCGCGGTCGTGGCCCGGTACGTCAACTCGTTGCTGCGCGTCGATGCGTTGCGGCGCAGCTCTCGAGAGATCGTGGACGGATCCCGCCCGATCCGGCGGGCAATCTCACGGACACCGAGCTGCCGGGCTCGCAGGATCGCAATCTCCTCTCGCTCAACGAACGACAGGTAACGGCCCGAAACCGTGGGCGACAGATGTGGCGACATGCCGCCAGCTTCCCGGAACCACCTCGCCCCGACGGCGGATGACATCCCCGCCACCGCGGCAGCGTCCTCGGTCGACAACCCGCCAGCGATCGCCACCCAGAACCGGACCCGGTCCTCGCGACGCGCCGTCGACGGCCGCCCCGGCGACCAGATCTTGCCGCGCATCTCCCTGATCGCCGCCACCTGCTCATGCTTGAACATGGTCCCCGACCACCTCCCGACTCGAGGTGTTGCGACCACCACTTGAATCCGCCGTATCGCCGGGTGAACAGGGCCGCGGCTAGGTTCTGCCGACCTTGCGGATCCTGATCTTCCACGGGTACCTGCTCCACGGGACCGGATCGAACGTTTACAACGCCCGGCTGGCGGAGGCGCTGGTGCGCGCCGGCCATGAGGTGCACCTGGTGTGCCAGGACCGCCACCCGTTCCAGTTCGACTGGGTTGACGCCACCGGGAACTGGATGTCTGGCGAGCTGACCGTCGTCGAACGACGATCGCCGCCACGGGCAACGGTGTACCGCCCCGACATCGGCGATGTGCTGCCGGTGTACGTCGCCGACGTCTACGAGGGTGCTACCGCCCGGACGTTCCCCGAGCTCACCGATGACGAGATCGAGCGCTACCTCGCCGCCAACGTCGCTGCGGTGCGCGACGT
>JACDBE010000349.1 GCA_013695075.1 Acidimicrobiia bacterium | reverse complement strand
CCTCCCCACCAGCGGCGGTGATCTCCGCCACCACCTCGTCGGCGGCGGCGGCGTTGGCGGCATAGTTGACGGCGATGCGGTGACCGTCGCCGGCCAGCGTCCCGGCGATGGCCCGCCCGATGCCGCGCGAGCCTCCGGTCACCAGGGCAACCCGGCTCACGATGTCATCCCCGGCCCGACTTCGCCGGGGGCGCTCCCCGACGCCGGCGGCGCTCCTCCTGGACTTCGGCGAACAACTCCAGCCCGGTCTTGTCGGTGGGGGGAAGGGCGGCGGTGGACATCGCCAGCGGCGTCACCCGGTCGGCGAAGCGCAGCGCCACCGCCCCCCAGGTGAGCCCGCCGCCGAAGGCCACCATCACCAGGTTGGCGCCGGGGCGGACCCGGCCAAGCTCGATCGCCTCGGAGAGGGCGATGGGGATGCTGGCCGCCGAGGTGTTGCCGTAGCTGGCGATGTTGAGGAACACCTTCTCGTACGGCATCTTGAGCCGCCGGGCGGTGGCGTCGATGATCCTGGTGTTGGCCTGATGCGGGATGAGCAGGTCGAGTTCCTCGAGTTCGAGCCCAGCCTCGTCGGCGACCTTGGTGGCCGACTCCCCCATCCGGGTGACGGCGTGGCGGAAGATCTCCTGGCCGTCCATGACCAGCTTGAACAGCTCCTCGTCGCCCCCAACGGTTCGCTCGGTGCCGAATCCGGCAACGGTGAGCTTGTCGGCCAGGGCGCCGTCGGTTCCCAGCGTGACGGCGAGGACGCCGTCGTCACCTTGCGCCGGTTCGATCACCACCGCACCGGCACCGTCACCGAAGAGCACCGCCGTGGAGCGCTCCTCGGCGTCGAGCAGCATCGACAGCCTCTCGGCGCCGATGAGCAGGATCCTGTTGAAGCCGCCGGTGGCGATCATCCCGTTGGCGATCGCCAGCCCGTACACGAAACCGCTGCAGGCGGCGTTGACGTCCAGGCAGGCGGCGGCGGTGGCGCCCAGCTTGGTCTGCACGTAACTGGCCGCCGAGGGGATGAGGCGGTCGGGGGTGCAGGTGGCCACGATCAGCAGATCGATCTGTTCCGGCTCCAGCCCGGCAGCGGCGAGGGCGTGGCGGCCGGCGACGGCGGCCATGTCGGAGGTCTCGGTGTGGCTGATCCGCCGTTCCTTGATGCCGGTGCGGGTGCTGATCCAGTCGTCGCTGGTGTCCATGACCGTTGCCAGGTCGGAATTGGTCAGCACGGCCGGCGGGACGCAGCGTCCCCATCCGGTGATCGTGGCGCGACGCATGGTGCGCTCTCCTCGCTTGCTCGCCGTCAGTGTACGGCGGACGCCGTTGCCGCCACATCATCGACGGACCCGACCACGTGAACGGTGGCCGCGGGCAGGGTGCGCCGGGCCAGACCGGCGGTGACCTCCCCGGGACCGAGGTGGACGAAGGTGTCGATGCCGGCGTTCGCCATCGCCAGCAGGGTCTCCTCGAAGCGCACCGGTGAGACCAGTTGCCGGGCGAGGGCGTCGACGGGATCGGCGATCGGAGTGGCGTCGGCGTTGCCCCACACCGCAAAGGCGGCAGGGGCGAAGGTGGTCGCCGCCAGAGCTAGGCCGAGCTCGGCCGCGGCGGGCGCCATCAGCGGGGTGTGGAACGCCCCGGCCACCTTGAGCGGGATCACCCGCCGGATGCCGTGCTCACCGGCGTGGACACCGGCCCAGTCGAGGTCGTCCAGTCCTCCGGCGATCACCACCTGACCGGGGGCGTTGCGGTTAGCCACCCACAGCGACCCACCCCCGTCCCTGCGCCGGGAAGCCATGGTCTCGGCCGCTTCCTCCTCACCGCCGAGCAGGGCGGCCATCCCCCCGGCGGTGACGTTGGCGGCGGCCGCCATGGCGGCACCGCGGGCGGCAACCAGCGTCAACCCGTCGCCGAACGACATGGCGCCGGCGGCTGCCAGAGCGGTGTACTCGCCAAGTGAGTGACCGGCGGCGCCCGCCGGGAGCGGGGCCCGCTCCCGCCAGGTCTCCCACAGCGCGTAGCTGACGGCATAGAGGGCTGGCTGGGCCCGCTCGGTCCTGGTCAGATCCTCCT
>JACDBE010000342.1 GCA_013695075.1 Acidimicrobiia bacterium | reverse complement strand
CCTGGCGGCGCACCCAGGAGGGTCGCGCCGCGGCGATGTGCATCGCCAGGTCGTTGGCCGCCTTCTGGAAGGCCTCGCTCTTGGCGACGAAGTCGGTCTCGGCGGCGAGCTCGACGAGGACCCCGATGACCGGGCGTCCCGCCTGCTGGTGCAGGTAGCTGCCGATGGCGCCTTCGCCCTGGGCACGTTCTGCCCGTTTGGAGGCCGCGGCCAGCCCGCGCTCCCGCAGCAGGTCGGTCGCCCTGGCGACGTCTCCAGCGGCGTCCTCCAGAGCGCGCTTGGCGTCCATCATCCCGGCACCAGTCGCCTGGCGAAGCGCCTGGACGTCCTTGGCGGAAATCATGCCGTCCCTTCCTCAGGGGTCTCCTTGCGTGACGCCACCGACAGTTCCCGGCCGGACCGGGCGGCGTCGGCGATGATCCCGGAAAGCAGCTCCGACGCCCTGATGGCGTCGTCGTTGCCCGGGATCACCAGGTCGATGTTGTCCGGATCGCAGTTGGAGTCGACCACGGCAATGACCGGGATGTTGAGCCGGGAAGCCTCGGTGACGGCGATATGCTCGGTCTTGACGTCGATAATGAACACCGCCTCCGGCGGCCGGTGCAGGTCGCGGACACCGCCGAGGATGGTTTGCAGCTTCTCCAGCTCGCGGCGCAGCCGGAGCCGCTCCTTCTTGGGGAGCAGGTCCATCTCCCCAGACGTCTCCATCCTCTCCAGCTCCAGCATGTACAGGATGCGCTTGTGGATGGTGGTGAAGTTGGTCAGCATCCCGCCCAACCAGCGATGGTTGACGTATGGCATCCCCGAGGACTCGGCAGCCTCCCTGATGGGTGCCTGTGCCTGCTTCTTGGTGCCCACGAACAGCACCGAACCGCCGGCGGCGGTGATGTCCCTGATCATGGCGTGGGCCCGCTCGACGCGCGATAGCGTCTGGCGGAGATCGATGATGTGGATGCCGTTGCGCTCGGTGAAGATGAACGGGCGCATCTTGGGATCCCAGCGACGGGTCTGGTGACCGAAGTGGACTCCGGCCTCCAGGAGCTGCCGCATGCTGACGACAGACACGGTGGTCCTCCTGACGGGTTGTACCTCCGCTCACCCTTGGAGCCCCCACGGAACCGAGGTCCCGACCCTGGGGGTTGCGGTGAGCGTGCGAATTGGCGGCGCAGTGTAGCGGTGACCGGTGGGCGGTCAGGGTCGGGTGGCCATCGTCATCCGGTTGCGCAGGCTGAGCACCGCCTTGGCGTGGATCTGCGACACCCGGGATTCGGTGACATCGAGGATGGCGGCGATCTGTTGGAGGGTCATTGCCTCGAAGTAGTAAAGCCCCACCACGGTACGGTCCCGGTCGGGCAAGGAGGCGACGGTGTCGAGCAGCATCCGGCGCAGCTCGTTGCTCTCGGCGGCCGCCCCGGGGTCCTCAGCTGCGGGGTCGGCGAGCAGCTCGCCGATGGGGGTGCCGTCGGCGGTCAGCTCCTCGATGGCCAGCATCCCCCCGGCAGCGATGTCGGCCAGGGTCTCCCGCAGCGCATCGACGCCGAGCTCGAGGTGGGCGGCCAGCTCCTCCTCGGTGCAGGTGCGCGCCAGCCGGTGCTCCAGCTCGGCGATGCCGTCCTGCACCTGACGGCACCGGGCCCGAACCCTGCGGGGCACCCAGTCGAGGCGGCGCAGCTCGTCGATGATGGCTCCGCGGATGCGGGCGGCGGCGTACGTCTCGAAACGGAGCCCCCGTTCCGGCTGGAACCGGTCGACGGCCTCGATGAGCCCGAAGGTGCCGTACGAGATGAGGTCTTCGCTGTCGACCGCCCGGCGCAGCCCAGAGCCGAGCCGCCCCGCCACGTACTTGACCAGCGGCGCGTAGTGCAGGATCAGTCCATCGCGGGTGGCGGCGTCGCCATCGCCGCGGAACCGACGCCACAACGCATCGATGGCGTGGGTGGTCGCCTCACGCCCTTGGGTGGGATCGGTCATAGGTGTCCCTGAGATGGCGGCGGGAAACGGAAGTGTATATCTGGGTGGTGGCCAGCTCCCGGTGCCCGAGCAGCTCCTGGACGGTGCGCAGATCGGCTCCGTTCTCCAACAGATGGGTGGCGAAGGAGTGACGCAGGGCGTGGGGGAAGGTCCCCACCACCGCCCGCACCACCCGCCGGATGCCGCGCTGGTCGAGGGCACCACCCCTCACCCCAACCCACAGGGCACCCCCCGCGTGCGGCCCGGCGAGGCGCGACCGGCCCCGGGCCATGTAGGCATCGAGGGCGCGCCGGGCCGCCCCGGTGATCGGGACCTCCCGCTGCCGGCCCCCCTTGCCTCGCACCCTGAGGAAGTCCCCGGCGGGGATGTCGCCAACGGTCAGCGACGCCAGCTCGGATACCCGCAGCCCGGTGCCGTACAGCACCTCGACGATGGCCCGGTCACGCAGCGCCACCGGGCCGCGGCCCTCGTCGAGTCGGTCGAATGCGCCGGCGATGGCACCGGCGGGCAACGCCCGGGGCAGGGTCGCCGGGCGCCGGGGACCGGCCAACCCGACGGCTGGGTTGGCGTCGATGTCGCCGCGGCGCACCGCGTCCGCCAGGAACGACCGCACCGCCGAGATCTTGCGAGCCACCGAGCGGGCGGCATAGCCGGAGGTCGACAGGTTGGCGACGAAGCCGCGCATCGTCCGCCGGTCGATGTTGCCGAGCCGCACTACGCCGCGCCCGGCGCAGAACTCAGAGAACTGACGGAGGTCCACCCGGTAGGCGGCCACCGTGTGGTCGCTGACCCGGCGCTGTCCCAGTCGCTCCAGGTAGCCGAGGGCGGCTTGGACCAGCGGCCCGGTCCCGTCCAGACCGGTCCCAGGCTCGGAGGCGACCGGCTCGGGTTGCGATGGTGTGCTCACCCTCTGATGGTCACCGCTGCCGCCTCATCCGTCAACGACCGGCGCCGTTGTCGGTGGATTGCTGGGTATCGGTTCGACCCGTCCGGATCCCCACCGGGGCCTCGGCGACTTGCTACGGCGGTCGTCGGGTGATCATTCCATACGTCCTCCTCCTTCTCCGCCGCGTCCGCCGCCTTCGCCGCTGCCCCCGTCCGGTCTGGCCCCTCCCGCGATAACGGCCGCTCGGGCGGCGGCGGCTTCCGGTGGCGGTCCCAACACCAGCGACAGCTCTTCGACCAGATCGGCCGGGTCGAGCACCGGGTGGGCGCCGTCGCGGATGAGCAGGTTGCATCCCGTTGACGTCGCCCGCCTGACGTCCCCGGGAACGGCGAACACCGGTATGCCGTGGGTGAGGGCGTAGTTGGCGGTGATGAGCGCCCCACCGGTGACGGCCGCCTCCACCACCACCAGCGCCGCTGCCAGCCCGGAGATGATGCGGTTGCGCGGCGGGAACCGCCATGGCTCGGGGGGCGCGCCCGGCGGGTACTCGGTGACCACCGCCCCGCCGGTGGCGACCAGCCGCTCCGCCAGGAAACGATGCTCGGGCGGGTACAGCAGGTCGGGCCCGCAGCCGAGCACCGCCACCCCCAGCCCGTCACCGGCAACGGTGCCGGTGTGCGCCGCCCCGTCAATGCCCCTGGCCAGCCCGGAGACCAGCACCCACCCGGCGGCGGCGATGGCGACGCCGTACTCGCCGGCCAGCTGCCGCCCATACGCGGTGCAGCGGCGGGTGCCCACCACAGCCACGGCGGGGCGATCGGGGATCTCGCCGCGGACGAACAGCACGTCGGGGGCGTCGACGATCCCGGCCAGCCGGGACGGGTAGCCCGGTCCGCCGCGGAACCGGGGCACCACCCCCAGCCCGGTGAGTTCTCCGCGCCGGGTGGCAACGTCCACCGACGCCGCCCGGGCGGCCCGATCGAACCTCCCCCCGGCCCCCCCGAGGACCATCTGCAGGCTGCGGTGGGGACCGTGCTCGGCAAGCAGCCGGGCGAGGCGCTCGGGATGGAACCCGGCAAACGCCAGCCGGAGCCGGTCGTCGGCGGTGCCCTCGATGAGAGTGCCCTCGATCATTCCGAACCCCGGAACGACAGCGCCTCGGCCACGTGGGCGGCGGCGATGACCTCGGACTCGGCCAGGTCGCCGAGGGTGACCGCCACCCGACGCACCCGTTCCCAGCCGCGGGCGGTGATCCTCTGGTCGACCACGGCCTTGGCCAGCAGTCGCTCTCCGTGCCGGTCCCAGGCAAGAGCATCGAGCGCGCCGCGATTCAGGTCCCGGTTGAGCATTCCCCGGTGTGCCTGGCGCTTGCGGGCCGCCTCGACCCGTTGCAGTACCTCGGCGCTGCTTTCCCCGGGAGGACCGGACAGATCGTCGGGATCGAGCCGTGTCATCTTCACGCGCAGGTCGATGCGGTCGAGCAGCGGCCCGGAGAAGCGCCGCCGGTACCGGTCGATGGCGTGGGGGGTGCAGTTGCACTTCTGCAACCAGTCGCCGCGGTAGCCGCACGGGCAGGG
>JACDBE010000293.1 GCA_013695075.1 Acidimicrobiia bacterium | reverse complement strand
CACCGCCGCCACCGCCGCCGCCCCCGCCGCCAACCACGACGACCACGCAAGCACCGCCTCCCCCACCCTCTGAACATTCGCCGGAAACCGAGGCATGGCGCCCCGTCGTTGAGCAGTACTGGCCCTCCGGTCTGGTGGAGGATGCGCTGTCGGTGATGGACTGCGAGAGCGGCGGCGACCCCAACGCCTACAACCCGGTATCGGGGGCCTCAGGCCTGTACCAGTTCCTGCCCAGCACCTGGGACACCTCCAGCGTCAGCGCCGGATGGGCCGGCGCCGACGTCTTCGACGGTGAGGCCAACATCGCCGTGGCCGCCTGGTTGTCCGCCGCGAGCACCTCCCCGTGGGATCAGTGGTCCTGCAAGCCCTGATCTGGATGCCGCCAGCCCTGCGGTGGGTGGGCCCGGTAGGATGACGGCCGGATGAAGCTTTCCCTGCGTACCGTGGGCACCCTTGGCGTCGTCGCCGTCACCGGGTACCTGCTGCGCAACCGCCTTCTGCCTCCCCCGGTGCTGGAACCGGCACCGGCCCGCATCCACGGATCGCCCGCCTCCCCCGAGCGTGCCGCCACCGCCACCACTGCTCCGGCCAAGCCGGCGGCGGCGGAGGCTCCTCAGCGGGCGGTCGACACGCCGCACCAGGCGGCCGACGACCTGACGATCATCGTGGGGATAGGGCCGGTGCTCTCCTCCCGGCTCAATGACAACGGGATCACCACGTTCGCCGCCTTGACCGCTGCCGACCCGGAGCGCGTAGGCACCGCCGTCGGCGCCCGCCCCGAAGCGGTCGCCGACTGGATCGAACAGGCCCGCCGCCTCGACACCCGCTGACTCACCGATCAGCGCCGCTCACCTCACCATCGAGGATCATGATGCAACTCCAACCCGGCGACCAGGCCCCCTCATTCGCCAGACCGGACCACACCGGCACCGAGGTCAGCAGCGACGACCACCAGGGGCGCCCGCTGGTGCTGTTCTTCTACCCCAAGGCGTTCACTCCCGGATGCACCACCGAGTCGTGCGACTTCCGCGACCGGCATCAGGGGTTCGCCGCCGCCGGGTACGGGGTCATTGGGGTCAGCCCGGATCCCGTAGACAAGCTGGTCCGGTTCAAGGAGGATCACGACCTGCCCTTCACCCTGCTGTCCGACGTCGACCACTCGATGGCGGAGGCCTACGGCGCCTGGGGCACCAAGAGCAACTACGGCCGCCAGTACCAGGGCATCATCCGCTCCACGGTGGTCATCGACGCCACCGGCCACATCGAGCACGCCTGGTACAACGTCAAGGCGACCGGTCACGCCCAGCGGGTGGCCCGGGAGCTGGCGGCGGGGTAGCTCTGGTTCGGTAGCATCGCCGCCGACCGGCGCCCGTCACCAAGCCGGTCAAGGGGAGCACCACCATGCATCAGCCGGTCCGAACCGCCGTCTTCCCGGTGGCTGGTCTGGGAACGAGGTTCCTCCCGGCCACCAAGGCACTCCCCAAGGAGATGCTGCCGGTGGTGGACACCCCGCTCATCGAGTACGCCGTCGACGAGGCCAGGGCCGCCGGGATCGAGGAGTTCATCTTCGTCACCGGCCGGGGCAAGTCGGCTATCGAGGACCACTTCGACCGCAACTTCGAGCTGGAAGGCGAGCTGGAGCGTCGGGACCCCGACGGCAAGGCGCTCGAGCTGGTGCGCGGTTCCGCCCCCACCGCCGGGCACATCGCCTACGTCCGCCAGGGCGAACCACTCGGTCCGGGCCACGCCGTGTGGTGTGCCCGCAGGTTCGTCGGCGACGAGCCGTTCGCCGTGCTCCTCGCCGACGACCTCATCATGTCCGACCCGCCGACGCTGGTGGACCTGATGGACGTGTACCGCGACAAGGGCGGCAACGTCATCTCGCTCATGGAGATCGACCCGGCGGTGACATCCCGCTACGGGGTGATCTCGCCGGGAGCTGATGACGGCCGGGTCGTCGAGATCCTCGACCTGGTCGAGAAGCCGTCTGCCGCCGAGGCTCCCTCCAACCTGGCCATTGTCGGTCGGTACATCCTGCAACCGGGGGTCATGGAGATCCTGGCCCGGGGCGCCAGGGGGGCCGGCGGCGAGATCCAGCTCACCGATGCCCTGGCCGCGATGGTGGGGAGCCACCCGTTCCATGGGGTACGTCTCGGCGGCACCCGCTTCGACTGTGGGACCAAGATCGGGTTCCTCGAGGCCAACGTGGCGTACGCCCTGGGTCGGCCCGATCTCGAGGATGACACCCGGGCCAGGCTACGCGCCATCCTCGACCGCTTCTGATCGCCACCGGGGTACCGTGGGGCCAGAGAGCCGAAAGGACGGGGCCCGATGAACAAGGTCCAACAACTGCACGAGCTGGGTCAGTCGGTGTGGCTGGACTCGATCAGCCGGGTCATGCTGCGCCCCCCAGGAGACCTGGCGCGCCGGGTGGACGAAGGCATCAGGGGCGTCACCTCCAACCCGACGATCTTCGAGAAGGCGGTGGGTGGCTCTGACGACTACGACGCCCAGATCGCCGAGATCATCGCCCGCGGCGCTGACCTGACCCCGGCCGAGGTGTTCGAGGAGTTGGCGGTCACCGACATCCAGGCCGCCTGCGACCTGCTGCGCTCGGTGTACGACGCCGCAGACGGCAGCGACGGCTTCGTCAGCATCGAGGTGGCACCCGACCTGGCCTACGACACCGCCGGCACCGTGGTCGCCGCCCGCCGCCTGTGGGCCGCCGTCGACCGTCCCAACGTCATGGTCAAGGTACCGGCCACCGACCAGGGCATCATTGCCGTCGGCGATCTGGTGAGCGAAGGGCTCAACATCAACATCACCCTGATGTTCTCCCTGGCGGCATACGAGGCGGTGGCCGATGCCTACATCCGCGGGTTGGAGAGCCGCCCCAACCCTTCGGGGATCGCCTCGGTGGCCTCGTTCTTCGTGAGCAGGGTCGACACCAAGACCGATGCCGCCCTGGAGAAGGTGGGCTCCGCGGAGGCGCTGGAGCGGCGCGGTCGCACCGCCATCGCCAATGCCAAGCTGGTCTACCGCCGCTACCAGGAGCTGTTCGAGGGCGAGCGATTCGCCCGGCTGGCCGAGCTGGGTGCCAAGCCGCAGCGGGTGCTGTGGGCCTCCACCTCCACCAAGAACCCGGACTACCCCGACACCATGTACGTCGACGGTCTCATCGGCCCCAACACGGTGAACACCATGCCACCGGACACCGTTACCG
>JACDBE010000291.1 GCA_013695075.1 Acidimicrobiia bacterium | reverse complement strand
GGGCGGCGCAGGGTGGCGGCGGCACCGTCGACGGTCACCGTGCCGCTGTCGGCGGCGACCACCCCGGCCAGGATCTTGACCATGGTGCTCTTCCCGGCGCCGTTGGCACCCAGCAGGGCGTGGATCTCTCCGGGCATAACCTCGAGGTCGACCGATCGCAACGCCACCACCGGCCCGTACCGCTTGGCGATGGCATCGGTCACCAACAGCGGGACGGCGGGCATGGTCAGCCCCGTGCCCGAGGGTGGTGGCGTCGGGAGTGGGGGACCGGGCGCAGTTGCGCCCGGTCCCGGTGACGGTTCAGCTCAGGCTCCCGGTCCCTCACAGGCGATGACCTGGTCGGCGGTGTAGCTGGTGTAGGGGTCGATCTCCATATAGGAGCTCCATCCCGCCTCGAGGTCGGCGACATAGATCTCATCGAGGGTCTCGCCGTCCTCGGCGACATCGAACACCTCGGGGGTAAGGGTGGTCACCTGATCGGGCGACCCGCCCTGGAGCGCCTCGATGGCGATGGCCGCCCCCACCCCGCCGATGGCGGGCGGGTTGGTCACAGCCGAGCCCGGCTGGCCTTCGATCAGCTGGCCAATGAACGCGTTGTTGTCGGCCCCCACGACCGGCACGGGGTCCACCCCGGCGACGGAGAACTGCTCCACCACCGTGTAGTCGATGCCCGAGGTCCAGATCCCGTCGACCTGCTCGGAGTTGAGCGCGTCGAGCGCCTGCTGGGCACCCACCGTCGGATCCCAACCGGTGAAGGTCTCCGAGACGATGGTGATATCCGGGTAGTCGGCCAGCGCCGCCTGGAACCCGGTGTCGCGGTCGGTGTCGGCCGGCACCCCGTCGATGCCGCGCATGTACAGGACGTTGCCGGAACCTCCCAGCGCCTCGAACAGCCACCGTGCCCCGGCCTCGCCGTACGCCGTCTGGTCGTTGGTGACGACGTAGGCGCCTTCGGCGGTGACCGCCTGGTCGACGGCGACCACCACGATGTCCTGGGCAATGGCCTCCTCCAGCACCGGGTTCAGCGCCTCCCGATCGGACGGGTTGACGATGATGGCGTCGACCCCCTGGCTGATGAGACCCTGGATGTCGGCGATCTGCTCGGGGGTGCCGGCGTTACGGTTGGCCAGGATGACCTCGCTGACAACGCCACTGGCCAGGGCCTCGGCCTGGATGGCGCACACCATCTGCTCACGCCAGGCATTGCCGACCAGGGTGTTGCTTACCCCCAGCACGTACTCGCCGTCTCCGGAGGCCGTGGTGGTGCCGGTTTCTCCGTCGCCGGTGGCGTCGGTGTCGTCGTCACCGCCGCAGGCCGCCGCCGCCACCGCCAGCACGGCGAGCAGGGCGACCAGCTTCAGGCTGATAGCTCTCAGTTGCATGGTTGGTTTCCTCTCGTTACGACCGCCCCGGGGGCGGTGTCTTTAGCGTTTGTGGAATCCCTGTGGTGGGACGGGATCGTCATGCCGTCGCCCCCTTGGCGGCGAGCAGCGAGGCGTCGACCACTATTGGGTCGAGGACGTGCTCGATGGCCATGGCGGCGGCGCCGGTGATGCCGGCGCGATCGCCCAGGGTGCTGGTCGTCACCCGGAGGTGGGCGGTGGCCAGCGCCGTCGAGCGTCGGTACACCGCCTCGCGGATCCCCGCCAGCAGGTGCTCGCCAGCCTCGGCTACGTCACCGCCGACGACGATGCTCTCCGGATTGAGGATGTTGACCATCGACGCCAGTACCCGGCCGATCCGCCGTCCTGCCTCCCGGATGGCGGAGACAGCGATGTGGTCTCCAGCGGCGGCGAGGCGGACCACATCGCGGCTGGTGGCGGTAGCCGCGCCCCTGCCGGCGAGCTGGTCGGCCAGGGCTCGCCCTCCGGCCACCGCCTCCAGGCATCCCTCGTTGCCGCATCGGCACAGCACCCCTTCGGCGGCGGCGATCTGGACATGCCCGATGTCACCTGCCGCCCCCTGGGCGCCGCGGTGGAGGCAGCCGTCGAGGATGAGCCCGGAGCCGATCCCGGTGCCCACCTTGACGAACAGCAGGTTGTCGGGGCGGGGCGCCGCCACCCAGTGCTCACCCAGCGCCATGATGTTGACGTCGTTGTCCACCAGGCAGGGGGCCCCGAAGCGGGCGGAGAGCCGATCACGGATGGGGTAGCCGTGCCACCCGGGCATGATGGGTGGGTTGACCGCCCGACCGGCGGCGAACTCCACCGGTCCGGGCACCCCGATGCCGATGGCCGACACGGCGTCGCCGCCGCGGTTGGTGGTGTCGAGCAGGGCATCGAACTCGGCCTCGACCCTGTGCAGCACGGCCTCGGGCCCGGCGGCGATGTCCAGGTCGACCGCCACCTCGGCCATTGGCTCGCCGGCGAGATCGGTGACGGCGAGCCGACCGTGGGTGGCTCCCAGGTCGGCGACCAGCACCACTCCGGCATGGCGGTTGAAGGCGAGGAGGGCCGGGGGCCTGCCTCCGGTCGACGGGGCGTCGCCGTCCTCCGAGATGAGACCGTCGGCGATGAGCCGGTCGATGCGGCCGGCAACCGTTGAGCGGGCCAGCCCGGTGGCTCCGGCCACCGCGTTGCGGGTGGTGGCTTCACCGCGGCGGATCAGACCGAGGATCTCG
The DNA here is from genome assembly GCA_013695075.1 of Acidimicrobiia bacterium. Lineage (GTDB taxonomy): Bacteria > Actinomycetota > Acidimicrobiia > Spongiisociales > UBA5794 > JACDBE01. Next base: position 158 of record JACDBE010000291.1, on the reverse strand, counting down.
CCGGGGGTGCCAACCGAACGCACAGACACAGTTTGGCCATTGAACCAGCAACTTCAGCATCATGTCAAGTCATAAGTAGCGGTCTTGAGTAGGGTCGCTGGCGAGTCAGCCTGGCGTTGAGCGAGCGTGATCGGCGTGGATGGCGGGACCGCACCAAG
>JACDBE010000239.1 GCA_013695075.1 Acidimicrobiia bacterium | reverse complement strand
CAAGGGCTATCACTACATCCACACCGCCATCCGCGATCCGGAGATCCGCCGGGAGGTAAGTGAGGCGATGCGGGAAGGTCAGCGAGGCCTGGCGACCCGGTACGGGCAAGAGCTGGCTGGCGGCCCCGAGCAGATCGAACAGATTCTCGGCCGGTTCGAGAACCCCGGTCTGGCCGACCCCATCGCCCGGGTGGGACGCGACCCGGCACGGAAGCTGGCCGCTCACGACCGGCTTGTAGGCGCCGCCCGGCTCGCCGGACAGGCGGGCATCCCTCCTCAGCATCTGGCCCTGGCCGCAGCCGCCGCCCTCTGCTTCTCCAACCCCTCCGATCTGGGAAGCGGCGAGTTGCTACGGAAGATCGAGGCCAGCGGCCTGGGACCGTCCCTCCGGAGCGTGTGCGGACTCAACCCGCGACGGGGATTCGGCAAGCAGGTGCATGCCCGCTGGAGCGAGCTGCGCCAAGGCTGGCTGCCGGGCAACCTGCTGCTCAGCCTCGACCAGCTGTTGTGGGCACGGAGCGACTCCAACATGATCGTATGAGGATCCTGTTCTTGCTGGCGCGGCGCCAGCCACCGGTTCCCAGCCCCCTTCTCGAGGAGGTCGCTACCACGCTGCGGAGCCGAGGGTTCGAGGTCGATGGGGTGATCGCCGAGGAGCATCTGTTCTCGCCCGACCGTCTAGCGGCCAGCTATGACCTGTACGTGCTCAAGTCACACACCGAGCTGTCCCTCAGCCTGGCGGGAGCACTCGCCGCCGGCGGGGCCCGGATTCTCAACCCCTACCGGGCCTGCGCCGCCGCCCAGAACAAGATCGTGGCCGCCAGGCTGTTGCGGGATGCGGGGGTGCCGATCCCGGATTGTTGGGTGGGCAACGCTGCCAGCCTGGCGGAGCTGATCGCTCAGCACCCGGTGGTTGCCAAGCCCTACCAGGGCCACCGAGGGGTGGGGGTGAGGTTGATCCGGAGCCCTTCCGAGCTGGCCGCGCTGGGCGACGCCTCGATTCCATTGATCTTCCAGCGCTACGTGGCCGGCTGTGGCGAGGATCTCAAGGTGTATGTGGTGGCCGATGAGGTGATGGCGGTGAGGAAACCGTTCTCGCCCGACAGCTTCTCCCGACCGGGTCGTCCGGTGGAGGTGACCGAGCAGGTGCGGGCCATAGCCCGGGCGGTGGGGAGCGCCTTCGGATTGGGTCTCTTCGGGTTGGACATGATCGAGACGCCCCACGGCCCGGTGGTGGTGGATCTCAACTACTTCCCCGGCTACAAGGGCCTTCCCCAGGCGGCGGCGTTGGTGGCCCGCTACATCGAGCGTTTTGCGCTCGGCTCGATCGAGCTCACCTATAGGGACGTATGCGAGTCGGTGGGCTGAGACGGGTCTCCAACCCGGCGCTGCTGGCTATCACCGCCGAGGGTTTCCTGTCCCGGCTGAGCTTCGGCATCATCAGTTTCGCCCTTCCCCTCTACGCCCGCCGCCAGGGGATGAGCCTGGGCCAGATAGGCCTGCTGGTGTCGACCAGCCTGGCGGTGGCGATGGTGCTCAAACCAGCGGCGGGGTGGGCGGCCGACAAGGTGGGGCTGCGGACGGGGTTGATTGCCGCCATGTGCCTCCGCAGCCTGGTGGCAGGCTTACTCATCTTCGCATCGTTGCCCTGGCAGCTATTCGCCGTCCGGGCGGTGCACGGGATGTCGGTGGCGCTGCGCGATCCGTCGGTTGATGCCCTCATCGCCGAGCATGGAGGTAAGGGGGCGGTGGCCTCTGCCTACGCCTGGTACCAGACCGCCAAGAGCGTCGCCGGCTCCTTGGGAAAGGCGCTGGCTGGCCTGCTGCTGGCGCTAACCGCCTCCAGCTTTCCCATCGTGTTCGCCATCGCCTTTGTATTGTCGGCTCTGCCGCTGACCGTCGTGGTACGGGCGGTTCCGACCATCGAGGGTGAGCCCGCCGGTGATTCCCCTGGATCGGGGCAGTCGGCGGTGGTGAGGGTGCCGCCGCGGCTGGCCCCATACGCCGGTCTCGCCTTCCTGATGGCGGCCACTGCCGACATGCTCCACGGTCTCCTCCCCCTGCTGGCGGTCGAGTATGCCGGGTTGACCGAGTCGCAGACCGGGATGGTGTTCCTGGTGGCCACCGTGGTAAGCCTGGTGGCCGGGCCGGTTTTCGGGTGGCTGTCTGACAACGTGAGCCACAAGTTGGTCCTGTCGCTCCGGGCCCTTGCCAACGCCGGGTCTTCGCTGGTGTTACTGGGAGCCCCCAACCTATGGGGCATGATGACCGGAAAGATGCTGGACGACGCAGGCAAGGCGGCCTTCCGACCTGCGTGGGGGGCGTTGATGGCCCAGCTATCGGCTCACGACCGAAGAAACCGGGCCCGGACCATGAGCGTGTTGAGCATGGGGGAGGACGCCGGTGCAATTGCCGGCCCGATTCTGGCCGGGCTGCTATGGGCTGCCGGCGGGGTGCCGGCGCTACTGCTCGCTCGGGTGGGATTGGCGGTGGTGGCCGAGATCTACAGCGTGCGGGTGATCCGTAAGATGCCCTCAGAGCAACCCGACGGGACGTATCGTTGAGCCACGGCCCTGATCGGGCCCCGATGGAGAGATCGCAGGCGAACGGACGGGAGCCGGGGGTGGCGACACCACACAAACGGATCAGCCCCAGCCTGTGGGCTAGCAAGAAGCCGTTCGGGATCGGCGAGCAGCGTCCCAACAACTACCGCGAGCTGACCAGGGCGGCCTGGGAGAACAGGGATCGGCTCGGTTACGCCTGGCGGATCCTGGACCACGGTGTGTGCGACGGGTGCTCCCTGGGCACCGCCGGGATGCGGGACTGGACCCTGGACGAGATCCACCTGTGCAATGTCCGGTTGCGGCTGCTGCGGCTCAACACCCAGCCTGCCCTGGATCCAGCGGTGATGGGCGACGCCACCGCCCTGCGCCGCCTGCCCAGCAAGGAACTGCGGGACCTGGGACGGCTCCCTCACCCGATGATCCGCCGCCGCGGCGACCCGGGCTTCACCAGGATTGCATGGGACCAGGCGCTCGACCTGGTTGCAGAGCGGATCGCCGCCACCGACCCCACCCGGCTCGGGTTCTACCTGACCAGCCGGGGGATGCCGAACGAGAACTACTACGCGGTGCAGAAGGCGGTGCGGGCCATGGGGACCAACGCGGTGGACAACGCCGCCCGCATCTGCCACTCCCCCAGCACGTTCGGGTTGAAGGCGGCGCTGGGGGTGGGGGCCACCACCTGCTCGTACACCGACTGGATCGGGAGCGACCTGGTGGTGTTCATCGGGTCCAACATCGCCAACAACCAGCCGGTGGGGATGAAGTACCTCCACCACGCCCGCAAGGCGGGAACCAAGGTGGTCACCATCAATCCCTACCGGGAACCGGGGATGGAACGCTACTGGGTGCCCTCCAACGTGGAGAGCGCCCTGTTCGGCACCAAGATCACCGACCGCTTCTTCCAGGTGACGGTCGGCGGCGACGTCGCCTTTCTCAACGGCACCCTGAAGCACATGATCGAGCACGGCTGGGTGGACGGCGAGTTCATCGACCGGCACACCAGCGGATTCGATGAGCTGGCGCAGCGGCTTGCCGGCCAGCCTTGGGAGCAGCTGGAGGCCGGCGCCGGGCTTCCCCGCTCCGAGATGGCGGCATTCGCCGAGATGGTCCACCATTCCCGCACCGCGGTGCTGGTGTGGTCGATGGGGGTCACCCAGCACGTCTTCGGTGAGGATGGGGTGCGAGCCATCATCAACCTGGGGCTGTCCAAGGGGTTCGTGGGGCGCCCCAAGTGCGGGCTGATGCCCATCAGGGGCCACTCCGGCGTCCAGGGCGGTGCCGAGATGGGGGCGTACTCCACATCCTTTCCCGGCCCGGTGGGCATCGACGACGCCTCCGCCGCCGCCCTGTCGTCGCATTGGGGGTTTCCGGTCCCGGCCGAGCCCGGTCTCACCGCCCCCGAGATGATCGACGCCGCCCATGCCGGCAACCTGGACGTGTTGTTCTCGGTAGGGGGCAACTTTCTCGAGGTGCTCCCCGAACCCGACTACGTCGACGAGGCTCTGGGCCGGATCCCGCTGCGGGTACACATGGACATCGTGGTGTCCACCCAGATGCTCACCGA
>JACDBE010000224.1 GCA_013695075.1 Acidimicrobiia bacterium | reverse complement strand
CCTTACGGCGCCCCTCCTTACCTATCGTGTCGGCCGATCGATTATGGACGGTTGTCCACGTTGATCAGGGTCAGACCGAAGATGCCGTCGGCGTCCGAGTGCGACACCGCACCCAGGTTCCATTCATCGGGGGCGTCCGTCCAGCTGGCGACGATCGTCCCAGTCTCGCCCAGCACCGCCTCGGTGGGGGCGCTCTCGATGACCAGGTTGCCGCCCGGGGTCTCGGACAAGATCCAGGAGTACATGTCGTAGTCCGAATCGGGTCCGATGGTCAGCCAACCGTGCACCCACACCGTCCAGGTGCCGTCGATGGGGTCGTAGATGCTCACTTCCTCATCGGTGCCACCCAGGGTGCTGCTGGCTACCAGGTCCCCGTTGGGGTCGAACACGAACACGTCCAGATCGGCCCCCTCCTCGGTGGCCTCGGGCGGGATCGCCACCCTGAAGAAGGTGTCGCCGCTCAGCTCGAACTGGTGGGCGTTGCTGTACCCGTCGGCCGGATCGAACGTCTGATCGGGATCCTGCACCACGGTGTCCGAGGTGATGGTCGCCGGTTCGAGACCGTGCGCAGCCGCGGTGTACTCACCGGTGTAGCCGAACTTGATTTCGAACTCCACGCTGCCGTCGGTTCCCTCGGCGAAGATCTCCACCGGGGCGTCGAACAGTGACGGGTTGACCGCGATCGGGCTACGCACGTCGGTGTTGCCCGAGGTCCAGGTGAGCGACCCGAAGGTCCACTCGCCGATGGCGGCGGTGCCGTCATTGGTGAGGGTCACCTCGTAGGTCTGCGTCTCACCGCGATCGATGGTGAACGAACTGGGCTCGACGGTGACGTCAATGCCGGGAGGCTCCTCGACCGAGACGATGTACGTCGCCTGCGGGCCGACATTGCCGACCGTGCGGGTCACCGTCTGCGAACCGGCCAGCTCCGCCACACCGATGGACGGGTAGTTCAGGTCGCTCGGATCCGTCGGGATGCCGAGCGACTCGAGCAGGGCGCAGGTGGCGACGGGGTCGAGGAAGATCTCCGGCGCCTCACTGCACAGGAACCCGAGGTAGTCGTTGAAGCCGGCGTTGTACACCAGGCCCGGCCGGAACATGGAGCCTGCCTGCGAGGGCAGACCCGGGTCGACGTGACCCGAGCCCATGTCGAACGGATCGGCCGGGGTAACCCGGTCGTTGTCAACGACGTTCTGATGCGCCGTCGTCATGATCGCCGAACGTGCCATTGCCGGAGTCCAGTCGGGATGCACCTGCTTGATCAGGGCAAACACCCCGGCGATGTGCGGGCTGGACATCGACGTACCTGCGATCGCCATGAAGGACTGATCGAGGTTGAACGGTGGCGCCGTGGCAGCCAGGATCTGGAGGCCAGGCGCCGTGATGTCCGGCTTGATGATGTCGGGCCCGACCGAGTTGGGTCCTCTCGAGGAGAAGATCGTCATCGACGGGGCCGACTCCCAGATGGTGGTCAGGTTGGGGACCCTGATCCGGGCAGTCGGGTTTGCCGTGGTGGCGATGTATTCCTTGATCTCCAGGCCCGGCGTCAGGTCGATATGCGTCGTGGGCACGAAGTGCAGGTCGGTGAACAGGTTGTCGACGTCGCTGGCGTTGTACAGGATCATGCCGACACCGCCGGCTTCGAGCACCGCCTGGCTCTTCGCGACGCGGGCGTTGGTACCCCGCTTGCACAGCACGATGGCACCGGTCACCACGGCCGGGTCGAGCGTACCCACCAGGCACAGCTCGCCGCCGGCGTCTGCGGCGTCGACCAGCGGTGAGTCGCCCACGCTCTTGGTGAGCGAGGCACCGGTGTACCGGCTGCCGTCGCCGAGAATCGCCCGACCCGGGAAGAACCGGGGCTGGGTGCTCGCACCGACCGTGGTCACCCACGGCAGGTTGGCCGGGCCACCGATGGTGGCCGGGGCGGGTCCGCTGTTACCAGCCGATGCCGCCACGAACACACCGGCGTCTGCGGCGAACAGGAACGCGATGTCGTCGATCCCGGTGAGGCCGGCGCCGCCACCGATGGAGTAGTTGATGACCTCAACGCCGTCGGCGACGGCGAGGTCGATGGCCAGCGCCAGGTCGGAGCTGAAGCCACCCAGGTCGCCGAGACCCTTGTAGGCGATGATGTGGGCGCGGTGGGCGATGCCGTTGATCAGGCCAAGGTCACGCCCGAAGATCGTCGCCTGGACGTTCTCGTTGCCGGCCGACGTGCCGGCGGTGTGCGAGCCGTGGCCGTTGTCGTCACGGGCAGAGTCGAACTCCTCGGGCGTGATACCGATCAAGGCCTCGTACGTGGGCAGCACCTGGCGCGCCCCGAGCAGCTTGTTCTGGCACTCGAAGGGCACGTCCAGCGGGTTGTGGGCGGTGTTGCCGAACTCACACGGGAGTGCCGGGTTCACACCTTGTGCAGGCGGGTAGCTGCCGTCGTCGGCGAAGCTGGGATGCTCCGGCCAGATCCCGGTGTCGATGACGCCCACGACCACGCCATCGCCCTCGATCCCGGAGTCGTAGGCCCCGCCGGGGGCGGTCAGCCCGAGGAAGTCGGGGCTGGCGTCGGTGGTCGGCTGGCGCATCACATCCGGCATCACCAGCGCCACCTCGGGACGGGCGGCCAGGGCGACCGCTTCATCGTGCGAGATCAGCGCCGAGAAGCCGTTGAGCACGTTGGTGTACTCGGCCACAATCTCGGATTCGTCCAGACCGACGTCGCGCAGCACCCGGGCATGGCTCTCCCGCAGCGCCTGGCGATCGGCCTCGGCCTCTGGCGTGTCGAGGCCGTCACGACCGTGGGTGCGTACCAACGGATCGGCAGCCATCATCACTACGTAGCTTCCGGTTGTGCTCCTGACCACCGAAGCCTTATCGAGACCACCAAAATTCGGTAGGTCCCCCTGTGCGGCACCGGCTCCACCAGCAGGTGACACCAGTGCCATGGCGAGCGCAAGCACCGCCATAAGTGTCAGCAATCTTCGTGACACATTGCTCCCTTTCCGTTCACGGTTGACAGGGTCGGCACGCGTACCGCGCCGGCTCGATGCGAATCGCTCTGTCGCGATCGCCCGTCCTTTGGGTCACGATAGCCACCCCCGCCACCCTGAGCCAACTAACCGGACCCGGTCTCCTGCGGCGCCGGACGGAGCAGCGCCCCGGACAGGATCGAGGTGTGGCCGTCCTCCCAGCGCACCTCCACGGTCCCATCGCCGACGGTGAGCACCACGCCGGCGCGGGGGCGCCGCCCTACCTTCCTCGTCAACTCCTCGACGTGTTGGCCCTTCTTGAGCACGATCTGCCTCCTCGACGATCCCACGGCGTTTCCTCACCATCAAGCCTACGCGGCGGCGCCATCGTGCGGCTCGTTCCGGCTCTCCGAAGCGGGGGAGGCATATTGAACGTATTTCACCATCGCCGTACCCCGCATCTTCTGCGGGGTCATCGCCCCCGGCTGATCGACGGAGCCAGAGGACAACCGGAGCCC
>JACDBE010000220.1 GCA_013695075.1 Acidimicrobiia bacterium | reverse complement strand
GTGCCGGCTCCGATGGCGATGCCGACATCCGCCTGGGCCAGGGCCGGGGCGTCGTTGACGCCGTCACCGACCATGGCCACCCGATGCCCCCGCTGCTGCTGCTCGGCCACCCTGGCGTGTTTGTCCTCGGGGAGCACCTCGGCCATCACCTCGTCGATCCCCAACTCGGCTCCCACCGCCTCCGCCACCTGGCGGGCGTCACCGGTGATCATGGCCACCGTGACCCCCATGTCGTGGAGCTGGTCAACGACCCGACGCGACTCGGGGCGCACCTCGTCCTCCACCGACAGTGCCCCCACCACCTCGCCATCGACCAGCACGGACAGGACGCTGGCGCCCCGCCGCCGCCAGGCCTCCGTCCGCTCCGACAACGCCGCAGGCACGGAGGCACCCCGGTCGGCGAGCAGGGCGGGACCACCCACCGCCACTGCGACGCCGCCCACCATCGCCCCCACCCCACGACCGGCCATCGCCCGGAATCCGGTGGCCGCCGGCACCGCTCCCCGGTCAGCGGCGGCGTTGCGGATGGCCCGTGCCACCGGATGTTCCGAGTCGGCCTCGGCGGCAGCGGCCAGCGCCAGCACCCGGTCGTCGTCGCCGTCCACCGACGCCACCTCGGCAACGACATGGTTTCCCCTCGTGAGGGTGCCTGTCTTGTCGAACAGCACCATGTCGACGGTGCGCATCCGCTCCAGGGCCAGGCGGTCCTTCACCAGGATGCCGTTGCGGGCCGCCATCGAGGTGGAGATGGCGATGACCAGCGGGATGGCCAGCCCCAGGGCATGGGGGCAGGCGATCACCAGCACGGCGACCGTCCGTGCCACCGCCTGCTCCCCGTCGCCGGCGACCAGCCAGGCGATCACGGTGACGGCGGCGGCACCCACTGCCACGTAGAAGAGCAGAGCGGCGGCCCGGTCGCACGATCCGGTCGTATCGGTCGCCACCCGGCTCTGGGAGAATGGCGTCAGCGCGGCCGGACTGCTCTGCCGCCAAGGTCCCCACGAGGAGAGAGATCGTGACCGAGGTGATCACCGAACCCGGCCCCCTGGACGGGATGCAGGTAGCCGTGCTCGTCGACGACGGCGTTGAGGACCTGGAGTATTGGGTGACGGTGATGCGGCTCCAGGAGGCCGGAGCCGAGGTCACCTCCGTGGGCACAACGCGGGACGAGGTCACCGGCAAGCACGGGCTCAGAGCCCACGCCGACGCCCTCGCCGGCGATATCGATGCCACCGAGGTCGAGGCGTTGGTGATCCCGGGCGGGTGGGCCCCCGACAAGCTGCGACGCAGCCAGGAGGTGACCGATCTGGTGCGGGCGGTTCACGACGCCGGCAAGCCCGTCGGGATCATCTGCCACGGCGGGCTGGTCGCCATCTCCGCCGGCATCGTGGCTGCGGGCAGCCCGGTCACCGGTTCGCTGGGTATCAAGGACGACCTGGAGAACGCCGGAGGCCGATGGGTGGACGAGGCCGCCTTCAGCGACGGCAACCTCGTCTGGGGCCGGGTGGTCGACGACATTCCTTCCTTCAACCGCCACCTGATAGCCCTGTTCACCGACCACAAGACGCAGCACATGCAACGAGTGTCGCCGGGCGGATAACCAAACCGTCAAACTGGCGTGGCTTGCCAAACAGCTCCGGCGGGTCTCAACGGCCGGGTGTCACCTTCAGCGGATTACGCACGGTGGCGACCAGCAATCCGCTGAAGTTGACGGAATGGGCCCGGGTGAGCTGGCAACGATCGGGGACGCCCGCCAGCGCTACGTTCGGGAAGTGATCGCATGCAGTCACCCTGGCGAAGGGGATTGCCCAGCCGGCGCCACACCGCCAACGCCTCCCGCTGGGAGGCGAGCGCGTGCTCGACATGATCGGTCATCGAGGACTCCCGAGCGTGGGCCTCCAAGACCTCGCCACGTACCCGGCTGCCCACTGCGGCCGACATGCTGAGGGCGATCCCGTAGTGGGCTGCCGCCTCGCGATGGGCGCCGAGATGGGCAGCCCTGTCGGCAGCCGCCCGGGCAAGCCGGAACGCAGACGGGTCTCCGGCGGCAACGGCGTGGCGAGCCAGGACGGCGGGATCGGCGCCCTCCCGCTCCAGGGCACGCAGCGCTCTCAGGTCCAGCACCACCCGCTCCGCCGCGGGGCGGGCTTCGGCCACCGCCAACTCGGCAAGCTGGTGTCGAAAGCGCAGGCTGTCACCATCGCCCACCAGCATGCCTCGGGTGATGCACTCGGCGATGGCCGAGGGCTCGCAGGCAGCCACCTCCTGAACCAGCTGCGGGTGATCTTCGTCCACCTCGTCGTGGCGATAGGTGCCCACCACCAGGGTGCGCACACCCCGCATCCGCCGGCCGAGCACCCTGAGCAGATCGAGCGTGGCATCGTCGGCCCAGTGCAGGTCCTCGAGAACGACCACATCGCGGGCGTCCGGTTGGAGGATCAGCGTCAGCACCGCATCGAGGATGCCGTTGCGATCGCCGGCGGCCAGGGACGTCTTGAGCGAACCTCCGACCTGCTCGGCGATGTCGACGAGCGGGGCGAACGGTCGCGGAGGGACAACAGAGTCGCACCCACCCCACCAGAGGCTGTGCACCCGGGATCGATCGGCACAGAAGGTCTCCACCAGGGTGGACTTGCCGATACCGGCCTCGCCGACGATCAGGGCGATGTGGCCTCGGGTGCGGCGAGCCGGGTCCAGCAGCCCGGCCAGCTGCGCCAGTACGGTGGCTCGCTCCAGAACCTCCAGCAGGCCGATGCTAGGCGCCGACCACCCGGCGGCTCTGCGCCGTCCGTGGGCCGCTTGCGCCACCGGTGAGCTGGAGACCGTCGCTACGGTCGGGCTACCGCTCACCCGTCGGAGGAGATTCTGCCTTGGCGACGAGGCGTTCGAGACGGCGGCGGCGACTGGGGTTGATCGCCCTGGCGTGGCGGTGCATCTCCGACCACGGGTCGCCACCGGCGAGGCGGGCGGGCATGGTGGCGATGGTCCAGCCGTCGGGGCGGAGCGCCGGGTCGTCGAGCTCCTCCCAGGTGATGGGGGCGGCCACCGGGGCACCCGGTCTCGGGCGCACCGAGTAGGGGGCGACAACGGTCTGCGCCCATCCGTTGCGAGCGGTGTCGACATACAGCCGGCCCCGGCGTGACGCCTTGCGCGTCTCCACGGTGAGATCGTCGTCGTGGCTGGCCGCCAGCAACCGGGCCAGATCTTCGGCGAACCCGGCAACGGTCTCGGTGTCGGCGCTGCGGTCCAACGGCACCGTGACGTGGAGGCCGCGCGAACCGGTGGTCAGCAGGTAACACGCCAGGTCGAGGTCGTCGAGGATCTCCCGGGTCCACCGCGCCGCCTGTAGCACCTCGGCGAAGTCCTCCGTGGACGGGTCGAGATCGACCACCATCAGATCGGGCCGGTCCGGTCGATCGGCACGGCTGGTCCAGCGATGGAACGAGATCGTGCTCAGGTTGGTGAGGGCCAGCAGGGACGCCTCGTCGTCGACCACCGGGTGGCGTACGGTGCCGCCCTCCTTGGCCACCTCGACGGTCCGGATCCAACCGGCCACACCCCGGCCGGCCTCCTTCTGGTAGAACCATTCGCCGCCGAGACCACCGGGAAACCGCTGCAGCATCAGCGGCCGGTCGGCGAGGTGAGGCACCATGGCCCCGGCAACGGCGTGGTGATACGACGCCAGGTCGGCCTTGGTGATGCCGTCGTCGGGGAACAGCACCCGGTCGGGATGGGTGATGCTCACCGCCCGCCCGCTGACGACATATTCGGTCACGCCGAGGGGAATCTACCGACCCGGTTGCGCCTAGCCACCGATCACCGCCATCGGGGTGGGGCACGGCTCCGGCGATGTCGCCAGAGATGTCGATCGCCACCTCATCGAGAGCGGATTGGGCCGCTGAAGGGACATTCTTCGCCGGGTCAGTGGGGTCTGACTCCGACCTCGTCGAGATGGACCAGCATGTCGGCGGGGTCGTCGTACACCCGGTAGGCACC
>JACDBE010000215.1 GCA_013695075.1 Acidimicrobiia bacterium | reverse complement strand
GCAGGATCTTCATGCCCTGATCGTGCCCTGCGGGCGGGTCGCTGTGAAGTGAACGGGACGTGAAAACGGAATGCCGACGTGCTGGATGCGGTTCGGAGTGACCGATGGCGTTCGGCTGACGCCTCATGGCGGTGCGGTTGATGGCCCAACCCCAACCGCCGTGGTTCCGGCTAGCGGCGGAGACACATATACTGAGGGCCAGGAGGGATTGCACCCATGACTACCACCGAGCACACCGACACCGCCGCCGACACCGCCGTCACCACCGGTGTCATGCTCAGCGACGCCGCCGCCGACAAGGTGCGCGAGTTGATCGAGGCCGAGGGCGATCCCGATCTGGCGCTGCGTCTCGCCGTCCGCCCCGGCGGGTGCTCCGGCTTCTCCTACGACATGTTCTTCGACTCCCAGATCGACGCCACCGACGTGGTGACCGAGAAGGGCGGGGTCCGCCTGGCGGTGGACGCCGAGTCGGCGGCGATGCTCTCCGGCGCCATGGTCGACTACAAGAACCAGGGTCTCCAGGGCGCCGGGTTCGCCATCAACAACCCCAACCAGCAGCGCTCCTGCGGGTGCGGCCAGTCGTTCTGCTGAAGGCGCGATCCTGGGCTTCTCTCTCGAACTTTGAGCGATTTCCGTCGCATTGCGATGGTAAGTGCTCAAAGTTTGCCGCCACCGCCGGGTAGGGTCCGCTCCGTCGCCTAGCCACGGGGGTCGATCCGTGCCCAAGTCCATCCTGTCCGTGCCGTCGGCGCCGGCGCCGCTGGGCCCCTACTCACCGGCGGTTGAGGCACAGGGCTTGGTCTACCTCTCCGGGCAGGTCGCGCTCGACCCGGACACCGGCTCGTCGGTGGGTGAAGACGTGGCCGACCAAACCCATCAGGTCATGGGCAACATCGGGGCGATGCTCGGCGATGTCGGTTTGGGCTACGACGACATCGTCAAGACCACCATCTTCCTCATCGACATCGCCGACTTCGCCAAGGTCAACGACGCCTACGCCGCCTACGTCGGGGCCAGCCGCCCGGCCCGCTCCACCGTCGGGGTGGCCGCCCTCCCCGGAGGGTTTCGAGTCGAGATCGAGGTGATCGCCGCCCGGTAGCATTCGGGGCCACCGCTTCCAGGAGGTCCCGCCGGTGCAACGCGACGCCATTCTGTCCGCCCTCGGTCTGTCCGATGTCAACCGGGGGGCATACGCCGGCGGCTGGCTGGACACCAGCGGCGACCAGCTGGTCAGCGAGAATCCGGCCAACGGGGAGCCCATCGCCGCCGTCACCCAGGCAACCCTGGACGAGTACGACGCCGTCGTCACCAGCGCCGTGGAGACCTTCGGGACGTGGCGGATGCTGCCCCCACCGGAACGAGGCGGTCACGTGCGCCGCCTCGCCGACGCCCTGCGGGCTCACAAGGAACCGCTGGGCGCCCTGGTGGCCCTGGAGGCGGGCAAGATCAGGGCGGAGGGCGAGGGCGAGGTCCAGGAGATGATCGACATCGCCGACTTCTCCGTGGGTCTGTCCCGCCAGCTGTACGGGCTCACCATGGCCAGCGAGCGTCCCCGCCACCGCATGTACGAGCAGTGGCATCCGCTGGGCCCGGTGGGGGTCATCACCGCCTTCAACTTCCCGGTGGCGGTGTGGAGCTGGAACACCTGCATCGCCGCGGTGTGCGGCGACACCAACGTATGGAAGCCGTCCAGCCACGTGCCCTTGGCGGCGGTAGCGGTCACCAACATCGCCCACGAGGTGATGGCGGGCACAGGGTTCGAGGGCGTTTTCAACCTGGTCATCGGGCGCGGATCAACCGTCGGCGACACCATGATCAACGACCGCCGCATCCCGCTGATCTCCGCCACCGGCTCCACCGCCATGGGGGAGAAGGTGGGGGTGGCGGTGGCCAAGCGGCTGGGCCGATCGCTGCTGGAGCTGGGGGGCAACAACGCCATCGTGGTCATGGACGACGCCGATCTCGACCTGGTCACCCGGGGCGCCCTGTTCGCCGCGGTGGGCACCGCCGGGCAGCGGTGCACCTCGCTGCGCCGGCTCATCGTCCATCGCAACATCTCCGACGTGCTCACCAAGCGACTGGTGGAGGCCTACGGGCAGGTGGCCATCGGCGACCCGCTCGCCGAGGACACCCTGATGGGCCCACTGATCACCCCGGGAGCCGTCGACGACATGATGAAGGCGCTCGACCAGGCCCGCCAGCAGGGCGGCGAGGTGCTGGTGGGTGGCAACGTGCTCGACCAGCCGGGCAACTTCGTCGAGCCGACCATCGTCCGCATCCCGGCGGATGCCGCCATCGTCCAGGAGGAGACCTTCGCCCCCATCCTGTACCTCATCGAGGTCGACGGCTTCGACGAGGCGATGGCGGTGCAGAACGGGGTGCGCCAGGGTTTGTCCTCGGCGATATTCACCGACTCGATGAAGAGCGCCGAGCGGTTCCTGTCGGCTGCCGGCTCCGACTGCGGTATCGCCAACGTCAACATCGGCACCTCGGGTGCGGAGATCGGCGGAGCCTTCGGTGGGGAGAAGGAGACCGGCGGCGGCCGCGAGGCCGGGTCCGACTCGTGGAAGATCTACATGCGCCGCCAGACCGTCACCATCAACTGGAGCGACGACCTCCCCCTGGCGCAGGGCATTGAGTTCGGCTGACTCAGACGGCGAGGTCCTCGTCGTCGCCGGTGTCGGGTCGGGTGCGGGCGAGGCGCAGCCGCTCCACGGTGGTGCCGGTGACACCGAGCACTTCAATGGTCCACTCGCCGGCCTCGATCTGGTCGCCGGCCACCGCCATCCGTCCCAGTTCGTCGAGCACCAGACCGGCCACCGTGGAGTAGTCGCCGTCGGGCAGCTCTATCTCGGCTTCGTCGAGGTCGTGGATGCCGAAGCTGCCCCTCACGATCAGGCTGCCGTCCTCCTGCCACTCCAAATCGAGCATGTCCCGGTCGAACTCGTCGTAGATCTCGCCCACCAGTTCCTCGAGCAGGTCCTCCAGGGTGACGATGCCGTCAACCCCCCCGTACTCGTCGACCACCACCGCCAGGTGCTGGCGCTCCCGCTGCATCTGGCGCAGGGCGTCGAGCACCAGCACCGTGTCCGGCAACGCCAGGATCGTCGAGGCGCAATCACCCACTGTTCCGTGGCCACCAACCAGGTCCTTGAGGTGGACCACCCCGGTCGCCTCGTCGAGCGACCCGGTGTACACCGGGGCTCGGGAGTGGGTGGAGTCGAGCAGGAGCCGTACTCCGTCGGCGATGGGCAGGTCGGCGGCCAGTCCGGTCACCCGCCGCCGGGGCACCATTACGTCGCGCACCGACAGCGTGGCCGACTCGAAGGTGCCCGAGACGATGTCACGCTGCTCGAGGGTGAGCGCCCGATGGGTGGAGACCAGGTACCGCACCTCCTCCTCGGAGACGTCATGGCGCACCAGGTTGGGGTCGCCTCCCAGGAGGCGCACCACGATGTTGGTGGACACCCCGAGCAACCACACCAGCGGCCGGCTGATGGTGGCCATGATCTCGACGGGTCTGGCCGCCACCAGGCTCCATGCCTCGGGGCGTTGCAGAGCCAGGCGTTTGGGGGCTAGCTCGCCGAACACCAGGCTGAGGAAGGCGATGCCCAAGGTCACCAGCAGCAATGCCACCGGTCGGGCGAACCGGCCGAGCGGTTCGAGCCATTCGGCCACCGGCTCGGAGAGCGTGACGGCGGCGGTGGCGCTGGCCAGCATGGCGGCCAGGGTGATCCCGATCTGGATGGTGGCCAGCAGCCGGTTGGGTTCCCGGGTGAGCCGGGCCACGGCACGACCGGTGGCACCACGCTCCTCCAGCGACTCGATCTGGGCATGGCGCAGGGAGATCATGGCAAGCTCGCTGCCGGCGAACAAGCCGTTGAGGATCACCAGCACCGCCACCAGGGCGAGCTGGGTCCACACCGCTTCCAACCATGACCTCCACGGGAAGGTAGCCCCCCAGCCTACGCCGTCGTGGTGCCACTCGGGAAGGGCATGGGAAAGGTGCCTGCGCCGCGGTGTACGAGGGGAGCCGAGGGTTCAGAGCTTGGAGGCGGCGGCGGTGTCGATGAACCAGATCGTTTCCTCGCCCCCCGCAACCCCTCGGGCGGGGATGTCGTGGAAGTCGGCGTCGCCGACGAGGGCGGCGGCGACCACCGCTGCCTTGTCGGCGCCGCTGACGAGGAACCACACCGATCGGGATCGATTGAGGGCGGCGAAGGTGAGGGTGATCCGCTCCGGGGGCGGTTTGGGAGAGTCTGTCACGGCCACGGCGATCCGGTCGTCGACGTCGAGCTCGGGCCGACCGGGGAACAGCGAGGCGACGTGCCCGTCCTCGCCGACGCCCAACATGACGATCTCGAACTCACCGCTGCCCTGGCTGCGCAGCAGCGACCCGTAGGCGGCGGCACCGGCGGCGACCTCGTCGGTGCCGTCGGTGGAGGGCATCTCGTGTATTTGGGTGGCGCCGACGACATCGAGGAATGAACGTCGCGCCTGGACGGCGTTCCGCTCCGGGCTGTCGCCCGGGACGAAGCGGTCGTCGCCCCACCACACCACCACCCGGGTCCAATCGACGCCCGATTGGGGAGAGAGCCGGGCCAGCTCACCGTGGACGGCATCGGCGGTCGATCCCCCACTCAGGGCGATGTGGGGCTGCCCGCTGGCGGCCTGGACGGAACCCAGCCGATCGAGCAGCCGGGTGGCCACGCGGGTGGCCAGGGCCGCCGCATCGGGCAGGGTCTCGATCTCGGGCGTGGTCATGGCGTGGTCGGCGTCCTCATGAGGCGCGTCTGTTTCCCTCCCTCTGGGAGGGGTGCCGAGCGTAGCGAGGCGGGGAGGGATGCCCCGCCTCAGGCGCGTCATGGCCTGCTTACCGGCCGCTCCGGGTGGGTTGCGCAGCTGGCTGGCGTCGGGGGTCCTATCGATACCCCGCCGTCCCGCTGTCCATCTGGTACAAATCGGGTGTCCGTATGGATCGGAGAGCGCACTGCCATCCTTCCCGTACCTTGGGACGAACGGCTCTGCTGCGGCCCCCGGTAGGCTGCCCGGCCATGGAGCTCAACGGGATCTCGGCCATCGTCACCGGCGGTGCCTCCGGTCTGGGAGCCGCCTCCGCCCGGCGTCTCGCCGCCGACGGGGCCCGGGTGGTGGTGCTCGATGTGCAGGACGACATTGGCACCGCCACCGCCGAAGAAGTCGGCGGTGCCTACGTCCACGCCGACGTCACCGACCCGGACCAGGTGCAGGAGGCGGTGGATGCCGCCGTCGATATGGGTCCATTGCGGGCGCTGGTCAACTGCGCCGGGATCGGGCCTCCGGCTAAGACCGTCGACCGCGACGGCAACCCCCACGACCTGGCCCACTTCGCCAAGGTGATCTCGATCAACCTCATAGGCACCTTCAACTGCATCCGGCTGGCGGCGGCGGCGATGACCCGTACCGAACCAGATGCCGGCGGGGAGCGAGGGGCGATCATCAACACCGCCTCGGTGGCCGCCTTCGACGGGCAGATCGGTCAGGCGGCCTACTCGGCGTCGAAGGGCGGGGTGGTGGGGATGACGCTGCCCATCGCCCGGGACCTGGCGCAGAGCGGGATACGGGTGAACACCATCGCTCCCGGCATCATCGACACCCCGATGCTGGCCGGGCTCTCTGCGCCGGTGCGGGAATCGCTGGGCCAGCAGGTGCTCAACCCGCCCCGGCTGGGCACACCCGAGGAGTTCGCCGCCCTGGTCCATCTCCTGCTCACCCACGGCTACATGAACGCCGAGACGGTGCGGATGGACGGCGGCATCCGCATGACCCCCCGCTAGCGGCACCGGTGCCCAGCCTGCTGGTCGGCAACGCCGCCGTGCTGGTGACCATGGACGACCAGCGGCGGGAGATCGCCGGCGGTGGGCTGTACGCCGAGGACGGGGTCATCGTCGCCGTGGGTCCCACCGAGGAGCTGCCCGAGACCGCCGATCAGGTGATCGACCTCTCCGGGCACGTCGTCCTCCCCGGGCTGATCAACACCCACCACCACCTGTACCAGACCCTGACCCGGGCCGTCCCCGGAGCCCAGGACGTTGGGCTGTTCGACTGGCTGCGCACCCTGTATCCCATGTGGGGGCGGATGCGCCCCGAGCACATCGCCGTTTCCACCACGGTGGGGCTGGCCGAGTTGGCGCTGTCGGGATGCACCACCGCCGTCGATCACCTCTACCTGTTTCCCAACGGCTGCCGGCTCGACGACCAGTTCGAGGGTGCCGAGCCGGTCGGGATACGGCTGGTGGCGTCGCGGGGGTCGATGAGCCTGGGGGAGAGCGCCGGCGGGCTCCCCCCCGACGATATCGTCGAGGACGAGGACGTCATCCTGGCCGACTGTGTGCGGTTGATCGACGCCTTCCACGACCCTTCGCCGGGGGCGATGACCCAGGTGGTGGTTGCGCCGTGTTCCCCGTTCTCGGTGTCCCCCGACCTGATGCGGTCCGCCGCCGAGTTGGCTCGCGACTGCGCAGTCCGGCTACACACCCATCTCGCGGAGACCATGGACGAAGCCGACTTCTGTCGGGAGCGGTTCGGGCGGCGGCCGGTGGAGCTGATGGCCGATCTCGGTTGGCTGGGCGACGACGTCTGGTACGCCCACGCCGTGTTTACCGACGACGACGACATCGCCGCCATGGCGTCGACCGGCACCGGGGTGGCGCACTGCCCCACCTCCAACATGCGGCTGGCCTCGGGCATCGCCCCGCTCCGCCGCTATCTGTCGGCCGGGGTCCCGGTTGGGCTGGGGGTGGACGGATCGGCCAGCAACGACGGCTCGCACCTGCTGGGCGAGGCCCGCCAGGCGATGCTGTTGAGCCGGCTGGCCGCCGCCCCCAGCCTGGAAGGAGGGCCGCTGCTGCCCGCCCGCACCGCCCTGGAGCTGGCAACCCGCGGCGGTGCAAACGTGCTGGGGCGGAGCGACATCGGCGTGCTGGAACCGGGTCGCTGCGTCGACCTGATCGCCATCTCCCACGACCGCCTTGGCTACGCCGGCGCCGGGCACGATCCGGTGGCGGCCGTCGTGTTGTGCGCCCCGGTCACCGTCGACCTGTCACTCGTTGGAGGCAAGGTCGTGGTAGATCAGGGCCGGCTGACCGGGACGGAGCTGGAGCCGCTCATCGAACGCCACAACCGCCTCGCCGCCGACCTGGTCTCGGGCTGACGGTGCCGAGAGCTGGTTCCGTTCAGGTGGGGGAGCTGATCGGCAGGCCGAGGGCTTCGGCGGCTTCCAGGAGCCGGAGGTCGTAGGCCACCAGCGCCGTCAGCCGGCTTCCCAGAGACGCCGCCGATGCCAGGTGGAGTGCATCCAGCGTCCGCAGCCCGGCGTCGCCGATCATAGAGGCGCTCTCCAGGATGTCTTCGTCGAGGGAGACCAGGGCCAGCTCGTGCACGAGGGATATGGCCCGGGCCACCGCCGATGCGGCGTCGTGCCGCCGGGCGGCCCGCACCAGCTCGACCCGCGCCACGGCGCTCGACAACAGCGTTACTACGCGGTGCTGATGGAGGAAGGCGGCCAACGACTCCGACTCGGGCTCCTCGACCACCAGCTTCACCAGCGCCGAGGCGTCGAGGTAGATCAAGCCAAGCGTTCCTGGCGGTCCTCCTCCAGGATCCCCGACAAGGGAGGCCCGGTAAGGCGGACATCGTTACGGAAGTCCCTACGCGGGCGGGTCGGCGGGATGAGCCCATGGGCGATCACCACGTCGTGCAGGTGTTGCTCCACGGGAGCCACCGGGCGCAGCTCGGCCACCGGGCGGCCGCGGTCGGTGACCACGAAGCTACGACCGGCCGCCACCTGACGTAGGTAGTGGCTGGCCCGCTGGCGCAGCTCGCGAATCCCGATGGGGTCCATGGCAACAGAGTAGCACAATAGGTGCTACATTCGGCGAGTCCTAACGTTGGCCGCGCTGTCCCGGCATCGGGGGCCGCCTGGGCAACTGGTTGTGGGGTTGGCCTTGGTTCTGCTCGGGCGCTGCCGCCTTCCCGAAGAGCTGATCACGTACAACATCGCCTCGGGGCCGACGCGTTCGCGTCGGGTGGTGTTGTTTCCATTGAACCTCACCCTCCTCTCCGAGAGATAGGACGAGGACGGCCAGCTGCTACGGCAACTGCGGTGAACCGGATCGACCTCGATGCCCGGCCGCCGTTGGCATGAGGCTGGTCCGACGTAGTCTGAACGGATGCCGGCACCCGAACTGCCCGAGCTGGTCGTCGCCGACGCCGCGGCGTGGCGGGAGTGGTTGCGCGTCCACCACGATTCATCGCCCGGGGTATGGCTGGTGGTGCACAGGAAGGGCGGTACGGTCACCGAGCTGACCTATGTCGCCGCCGTCGAGGAGGCACTGTGCTTCGGGTGGATCGACGGGCAGGCCCGCCGGCGCGACGGGGCCAGCTACCGGCAGAAGATGACACCGCGCCGGCCGCAGAGCATGTGGTCGGCCAGCAACGTCGAACGGGTCGAGCGGCTGGAGAGCGAGGGCCGGATGCAACCGGCCGGACGGGCTGCCGTGGACGCCGCCAAAGCGGATGGTCGGTGGGATCGGGCATACGCCGGTCCGGCGACGGCGGAGGTGCCCGGCGATCTGGCCGCTGCGATGGCGGGCAATCCGCAGGCGCAGGCCATGTTCGACGTCCTCACCTCCACCAACCGCTTCGCCCTCATCCACCGGCTGGGCGCCGTCAAACGCCCCGAGACCCGCACCCGCAAGATCGCCGAGTTCGTGGAGATGCTGGCGCGCCAGGAGACCCCGTACCCGCAACGTCGGAAGCCCAACTGAGCACCCAACACCAGCCCGCCGCTGGAGACGCGGCGACCGCCGCGGTCGTCGTTGGGGTCGTTCTGGTGGCCGGGGAGTCTTCGCGGCTCGATCTGGGGATCCCCAAGCAGCTCCTCGAGGTGGCGGGACGGTCGATGGCTCGCGTGGTGGTCGACGCCGCGGTGACATCGTCGCTCGATCGGGTGGTGGTGGTGACCGGGCGAGCCGCCGAGGAGGTCACCGCCTCTTTGGCGGGGGCCGGTGCCGTCGTCGCCCACAACCCGGACTACCGCACCGGGAACGTGTCCTCGCTGCTCTGCGGCGTGGCTGCCGCCGGCTCGTTCGATGCGGCGATGGTGCTGCTCGGCGACATGCCCGAGGTCGAGATGTCGGTCATCGACGCCATGGCGGCGGCATGGCGGGCGCTCCGGCCCTGGGCCGCCTATGCCGCTTACGACGATGGCCGGCCCAACCACCCCTTCGTGCTGTCAACCCAAGCCGTCGACGAGGTGCGGGCCACCCCCGGGTCCAAGCCGCTGTGGCGCCTGCTGGTGACCGACCCGCCACACCCGGTGCTGGCCGTAGCCTTGGCCCGCCCGGTCCCGGTCGACGTCGACACCGTCGCCGACTACGACCGGCTGTTGGCCAGAGAAGAGCGTCGGGCCTGATATGAGAGTCCTGCCTTATCGACAACGACGACTCGTCACCTACTACCCGTCCCGATCCGATCAGCCTTCCTGAGCGACAGGTCCCGAAGCTCGATACGGTGCGCAGATGCGGTCGTTGGGGATACGTCTCGGGGGCGGTCATCGCGCCGGCACATCCCCAGCCGCCAACCGACCGTCGATGGGGACGGCGGTCAGATGGGTGCGGAAGTCGAAGTCGGGGCGCAGCACCCAGCGGAACGCCAGCCCGTTGAGGGTTCCCACCAGCACCTCGGCCCGGATCAGCTCCGAACGGTCCGGAGCCCCATCCCCGGCGAGGGCGGCGGCGAAGCGGCGCACCCGCTGCTCGTGGTGGCGGAGGAACCGGGCGGCCATGGCATTGTCGGTGAGTCCCCCGCGCACCGCGATCTGTAGGTAGATCCGGGCCACGACGGGTTGTTCGGTGATGAACCGGGCGTAGGCCTCCACCAGCTCGGCGATGGTGTCCGGTCCCGAGCCCTCGGGGTGGGGGTCGACGGCGTTGATCGCCTCGCGTACCACCCGCAGCACCGCCTCGTCCTTCGAACTGAATAGGTTGTAGAAGCTGCCCGCCTTGATCCCCGCCCGGTCGCAGATCGCCTTGAGGGTGGTGCCGTCGAGACCGGCCTCTGCGAGCAGCTCGCCGGTGGCGGCGATAATCCGAGCCTCGGTGCGTATGCCCGGCTGGTATCTGGCCATGGGTCCTCCCGGTCCGACCACCGTAGCCGATCACGTCACCCGCCCCCCGGCAAAGTTTGATCGGCCACTCAAAATATGCGATATCATCGCCGCAGTGGGGACGAGGGGGTACCACCGGATGGGCCACTACCAGAGCAACCTCAGGGACATCGTCTTCAACCTGTTCGAGGTCAACGATGTCGCCTCCCTGTTGGACCAGCCCCCCTACGAGGACTTCGACACCGCCACCGTGCACCACCTCCTGGTGGAGCTGGAGCGGTTGGCCACCGAGGACATGGCGGCCAGCTTCGTCGAGGCCGATCGCCACGCCCCGCATCTGGTCGACGGTTCCGTCACCCTCCCCGCCGGGTTGAAGCGCTCGCTCGACGCCTACTACGACGGTGGCTGGGACATGCTGGCGGTGCCCCGGGAGCTCGGCGGGCTGGGAGCCCCCAGCCAGGTACGTTGGGCCGGCCAGGAGATGCTCATCGGGGCCAACCCCACCGCCTTCTTCTACATCATCGGTGGCTTGATGGCGGTGGCCATAGGTGCGGTGGGTACCCCCGAGCAAGCGGACAGCTGGGCGCGGCGGATGCTAGAGCGGCGTTGGGGCGGGACCATGGTGCTCACCGAACCCGACGCCGGTTCCGATGTCGGCGCCGGCACCACCCGGGCCATCGCCGTCGACGAGCCCAACGGGGTGTACCACCTGGAGGGTGTCAAGCGGTTCATCACCTCGGGGGCCAGCGACTACCACGAGAACATCGTCCATCTGGTGCTGGCCCGCCGTGATGGGGGAGCGCCGGGGACCAAGGGGCTGTCCATGTTCATCGTGCCCAACTTCCTCGTGGGCGAAGACGGCTCGTTGGGGGAGCGCAACGGGATCGCCGTCACCGCCGTCGAGGACAAGATGGGGATCCGATCGTCCACTACCTGCGAGCTGACGCTGGGCGCCGAGCGGCCCTGTGTCGGTTACCTGGTGGGCGGTGTCCACGATGGCATCCGCCAGATGTTTCACGTCATCGAGGACGCCCGCATGCTGATCGGCGCCAAGTCGATGTCGACGCTGTCCACCGGGTATCTCAACGCCCTGGAGTACGCCAAGGTGCGGGTGCAGTCCGCCGACCTCACCCGAGGCGGAGACAGCACCGCTCCCCGCGTCGAGATCATCCGTCATCCCGACATCCGCCGGTTGTTGATGACGCAGAAGGCACATGCCGAGGGGATGCGGGCGCTGCTGTACCACACGGCGTGGGCGCTCGACCAAGCCCGGGTCGACCCGGATGACGACCACTGGGAGCGGTTGTCCGATCTGCTGTTGCCCATGCTCAAGGGCTACTCGTCGGAAAAGGCCTACGAGCTGTTGGGCCAGGCGCTCCAGGTGTTCGGCGGTTCGGGGTACACCCGTGACTACCCCATGGAGCAGTACATCCGCGACGTCAAGATCGACTCGCTGTACGAGGGCACCACCGCCGTCCAGGCGCTCGACCTGTTCTTCCGCAAGATAGTCCGCGACCAGGGTCGCACCCTGGCCCGGCTGGGCGAGGACATCCTGGAGATGGTCAAGGGCGGATTCGACGAGCTGGAAGAGGAGCGGGCGCTGTTGGGCCGAGCGCTCGAAGACGCCCAGGCTCAGATCGGGGTGATGGTGGGCCACGCCGCTGCTTCCACCGATGAGCCGGAGCAGATCTACCGCACCGGGCTGCACACCAATGCTCTGCTGGAGAGCCTGTCCGAGGTGGTCATCGGCTGGCTGCTGCTGCGCCATGCCGAGGTGGCGCTGACGGCGCTGCCCGCCGCCGATCCCGCCGACGCCGACTTCTACCGGGGCAAGGTGGCCTCGGCGCGGTACTTCGCCCGCACCGTGCTCCCCAAGGCGGGGCTGCGCCGCCGCGCCGCCGAGGCCGAGGACGGAGCGGTCATGGCCGTGCCCGACGCCGCCTTCTGACCGCCGCCGTCCGCGCGGGAAAACTTTGAGCGATTTCCATCGCTATGCGATGAAAATCGCTCAAAGTTTGGTCTTCGAGGCGCCGAACAGCTCCTCCTTGGTGTCGAAGTAGTGGTACACAAGGGCCGGTGGACCCGGCCCTGGCGGCGATGCCCCTGAT
>JACDBE010000190.1 GCA_013695075.1 Acidimicrobiia bacterium | reverse complement strand
CACCTTGGCCTCCAGCACCTCGAGCCGCTCCAGGCTGATCGCCCGGACGTAGAAGGCCAGCGAGGTGAACGACGGGATAACGTTGGGGGCACCCCCGCCGTAGGTGATGGTGCCGTGCACCTTGTCGGTGGAGTACAGGGTCTGGCGCAGCATCGAGATGTTGTTGTAGGCCTGCACGGCGGCGTCGAGGGCGTTGATCGAAACCTGGGGGGCGAATGCGGCGTGTGACTCCTTGCCGTGGTACTCGATCTCGAGGTGGGTCACGGAGAGGAACACCGGGTCGACGGTGTCCTCCGGCGCAGGATGGATCATCATCGCCGCCGCCGCCGAGGCGAACGCCCCGGCGTTGATGAGGTCGATCTTGCCCCCGTGCGCCTCCTCGGCCGGGGTTCCCAGCACACGCACCCGGAACCCGAGGTCGCCGGCCACCTCGGCCAGCGCCACCCCGGCACCGCACGCCGCGGTGGCGATGATGTTGTGGCCGCAGGCGTGCCCCACCTCGGGGAGGGCGTCGTACTCGGCACAAATCACCACCTCGGGCCCCTCCCCACCGGCACGGGCGTCGAACGCTGTCTCCAAGCCCCACGCCGGATACTCCACATGCATCCCTTGCTCGCGGAGGAACTCCACCAACCTGGCGGAGGAGGCCCGCTCCTCGTTGGCGATCTCCGGGTGTTCGTACAGCCAGCGGGAGATTTCCCGCAGCTCGCTCTCGACCGTATCGAACCGATCGACGATCAGCTGCTTGGGGTCCACGACACAGGCTCCTTGGCGGCGAGAAGTTGAAGTTACCGGTTTCTGTCTGACCCCGCTTCGGCGGTCATGGCCACCAGGTGGGTGATGCTGCCACCCAGCAGCACCACTGGTTGGTAGCCGGCGTCGGCAAGCAGACCGGCGGCCACGGACGCCCGGGATCCGCTGGCGCACCCCACGTAGACCGGCTGAGCGGGATCGAGATCGGCGGGAAGGGACTCCGCCAGGTCGACCAGGTAGCGGTGGACCGATCCGGCGAGGTGTCCGCCGTCCCATTCGCTGCGGGCGCGCACATCGAGCACACGGGCAGGGGCAACCCCGGCGGCGACGAACTCCTGAAGGGTCATGGTGCGGTGGGCGACGACCGGGTTGTGCTCTGCCGTCCATTGATCCATTCCCCACAGCACCCCGGCGATATCCGTGAATCCGACCCGGGCCAGCGCCGTTCTCGCCTCCGCCAGCTCGTCGGGCTCTTCCAGCACCAGCACCAGGGGTGTCGCGAACGGCAGCAGCCAGCCCACCCAGGTGGCGAAGGAATCGCCCAGCTCGATGGCCCACGACCCGCGGATGCGGCCGGCGGCCACGGCGGCGGCAGGGCGGGCGTCGACAACGGCAACCCCGTGGTCGATCAGCTTGGCCACCGCCGCCGGGTTCAAAGCGGGGATGGGATCGGTCGGGATGCCGCCGGGCCGCCGCCGGTTGATCGGGCCCAGGTGCCGGTAGTACGACGGGTACCGCTCCAGCCGGCGCACCTGGTCGGCGGCGAAGGTGTCGGCATCGACCATGGTGAGCAGTCGGTTGGTGGACCGCTCCGCGCCGATCGTCGAGCTGATGCCGCCAACCGCAGACGCCGAGCAGAACGACCCCGATCCATGGGTTGGATACAGGGCGACCGCATCGGGCAAGGAGGCCAGCCGATGGATCGACCCGAACTGGAGTCGGGCCAGCGACTCGGACCGGTCGGAGCCGAGCAGGTCGGTGCGACCGGCAGCACCCACCAGGAGGCTGCCCCCGGAGAACACGCCCACTGGCACGTCGTCGAAGATCAGCAGGTACGAGAGATGCTCGGGCGTGTGGCCCGGGGTGTGCAGTGGGCGCAGGGTCAGCCCGTGAACGGCGATGTCCTCCTGGTGGAAGGCGGGGCGGAAGCGGAAGGCGGCGCCCGACCCTGCCGGGAGCACCAGCTCGGCGCCGGTGGCGTCGGCCAAGGCGGGAGCGCCGCTGACGTAATCGTTGTGCACATGGGTCTCGCACACCATCGCCACCGTGGCGCCGAGGTCGTCGGCGGCGGCCAGGAATCGCTCGATGTCACGCTGCGGGTCGATGACCACGGCGGTACCGCCGTGGGCGACGACGTAGCTGTTGTCACCCAGCCCAGGCGTGTTGATGGTGACCAGCTCCACCCCGCGAGCATATTGACCGAGCGCGGCCAGTGCTAGCGGTTGTCGACGGATCACCCCGGCGCTGCCGGCGCAGGACGTCTCGGTTTGGCCGGCCCGTGATGGGGTATCCGCATGTATTCGACGATGGGAGTGACATCGTGATGCGATGGTTGCTAGGGCTGGGATCCCTCGGGTTCGGGGTTTGGGGGCTCGCCTCCCCCGAGACCCTGGCCCGGTCCATGGGAGTAACCGAGTCGATGGCACGCACTATCGGGTTTCGCGACCTGGCGTCGGGAGGTTTCCTCCTCGCCAAGGGGGGTCCGCTCGCCTACGGAAGCCGAGCGCTGTTCGACTTCGGCGATGCCTTCGTCACCCGCAACACCAAGCCGAAGATCGCCGCGGCGGCGGCAGCCTTCGGGCTCTTGAGTCTGGTGCTAACGATCCGGGCCATCCGGCGAAACCGATCCCAGCCCGACATCCCGAGCGAGCTGGCGTAGCCAAATTGCGGTACACCGCTGCGGAAGCCACAGTTTCGACATACACCGGCGAGCCGAGCGCACAACTCAGAGGCAAGATGGCAGACAGCGAGGTCCGTCTCTTCACGCCCTTCCTGTCGATGTAGCCACCGCTCGCCAGCTGTGGGTGAGGCTGCTCCGAGCGGTTGCTGCGCTTCGGATCCTTGATCGGGCCGAGACCCCGCGGGAGCTACCGGGTCGTCCGCAGAGACTGATCGGCGCCGGCCACCCGCTGCCGCCAGGCAGGTATATACAGCAGCGACCCCAGGGCGAGGACCCCGGCGGCGACGTACATCGCCGGGGATACCGAGGGGGCGCCGGCAAGGGCCGGCAGCACCAGCAGCCCGACGGCATACGCCGGATGGGACGCCATCGAGTTGAGCGACACCACGGTGGCACGCAGCGGGCCCTGTACCTGGCCATGCACCAGGGTTTGATGCGCCGGGTTCGATGCGCCGTGGATGGCGTAGCAAACAAGGTAGGCCGTTACCGCACCCACCACCCCTACCGCCAGACCGATGCCGACGACCGACAAGCCCTGGAGCACACGCATCAGCGCGGCGGCGGGTGCCATGCCCAACCGGCGACCCAGCCAGGGGACGACGGCGGCTCCGGCGGCCGATGCCAGCCAGGCGGCGGCGGCAACCGGGCCCAGGATGGTGGCCGCCTCGTCGCCGCTGCCCACGATCTCGTTGAGCCGCACCGGAAAGAGGCTCTCGAAGGCGACCATGCCGAACCCCCAGGTGAGCTCGACGGCCACCAGCGCCATCAGCACCGGGGACCAGCGCAGCAGCCGCAATCCATCGGCGACGGCGGCTCCGGCCGCCAGCGCCGCCCGACCCGGCCCGCCGGTGCCGGGGGCGGGGCGGGTTTCGGTCATGAGCACCGCCACCGCCACCAGGGCGACCACCTGCATCGCCAGGGAGACGACGATCGGCACGGCGAGGGCGTCCACCGGGCCCACGCCACCCAGCGCCACCAACCCGCCGGCGACGACGGCGCCGACGGCGATGCTGACCCCCAAGACCATCCCGGCGGCGCTGAGCCCGCGTTCGATGGGGGCAGTGGGATCGGCGGCGAGGGTGGCATCGACATACCAGGCCTCGAGAGGACCGCTGTCCAACGCCCGGTAGATGCCCTGGAGCGCAAATGCCACCAGGAAGGCGATCGGGTTGGTCGCCGAGAGGTAGATGGCAGTCGATACGATCGACACCGCCGAGGCGATCACCAGGACGCGGCGCCGACCAATCGAATCGGCAAGACCGCCTGTGGGCAGCTCCAGGGCCAGTACCACCAGGCCCTGCACCGAGGCCACGGCGCCGAACTGCACCAGGGTGAGCCCGCGGTCGAGGGTGAAGAGGACGACGACCGGGATCCACAACCCGACCGGTAGCCAACGGGCCGCGGTCAGCACAAGAAAGCGGCGATGGATCGAGGCGACCGACAGCTCGACGGTCACGGCGCCTTCTCGTCGTCTGGGAAGGCGTGGAGGAACAGCATCACCGGCCGGGCACCGGGACCCGGTGGGGCTGCCAGGTGACGCTCGATGACGGCGAAGAGGTCCTGGTGCAGGTCGTCCAGCCCGGTCGCGGATCCCATGTACAAGTCCTATGTCGGTGGGGGCGATCTCCCGATGACGCCGAGATGGGTGTGGGTGAATCCATCCGGCAGCTTCAGCCCGTAGCCGAGTGCCCGGTCCATGCCGATGTCGGCCAGCCAGATGGCGCCGATCCCCAACACCCACGGCCGGTCGGTGGGGAGGGCCCAGGCGAGCAGGGCGGCTGGCCACACCAGGGTATGTCCCAGGTTGTAGAAGAAAGCGCCGGTGGTGGCACCTGCCAGGTAGCCCAGCATCGACAGATCTGGGACCAGCAGCAACAAGGCCAGCCACCACCAGCTGAGATCGGACATGGCGAACGCCACCACCGCCAGGACGAGCAATGCTGCTCCCTCGAGGCGCTGGATGGCGATTCGTGACGTCACCCTGCCCACCCTAAACACACAGGCCAGACCCATTTCCTGACGAGATTTCCGGACGGTGCAACGGAGCCAGCGATCAGTTCCGCCACTGCTGCCCGTCTCACGACCAGCATCTCCCCAACGGAGCTGCCTCAACTGGAGGTCGCAGGTGCGAGAGAAGAACAATGTCTGATTCGATCCGGCTGAGCTCGGTCACGGTCAACGCCCCCGACGCCGCTCGACTGGCTGCGTTCTACGCCGACATCACGGGCGGGCAGGTCACGTTCGCCAACGCCGACTGGGCGGTCGTCAAAGGCCCAGGAGGGCGTATCGACTTCCAGACCGTGACCGACCACCGTCCACCGACATGGCCCGAGGCGACCTCGCCGGTCCACATCCACCTCGACTTCTACGTCGACGACCTGGGTGCCGCCGAAGCTCGGGTACTCGCCGCCGGAGCGGTGCGTTTCACCACCCAGCCGAACGCCGAGCACTGCCTCGTCTTCGCCGACCCGGCCGGCCACCCCTTCTGTCTCACCACTTGGGAAGACATCTCGTCGTGACGTGTCGGCTCAGAGCCAACCGCGGTCGGTAGCGGGCCCTGCTCGGATATCCTCCGCCGGTGATCAGCGCCATCTCGTACCCCCCGATACCGATCTGGGAGATCGGGCCGCTCAACCTCTCCCTGCATGGGGTGTTCGCCGGTCTCGGGTTCGTGATGGGCGCCATCCTGATGATGCGCGAGGTGCGCCGCCGCGGCTTCGACACCGACAAGGTGGCCTCGGTGCTCACCTGGGCGCTGGTGGCGTCCCTGCTCGGCGCCCGCTTCTTCACCGTGCCGGCCCATGTCGGTGACCCCGGGTACGGTCTGGGCGACGCCTTCAACGTCGCCGGGGACTACAGCATCATCGGCGGCTACGTGGGCGGCATCATCGGCGGGACGGTGCGGATGCGGATGCTGGGCCTCGGCGTCCTCCCCCTGCTCGACGCCGCCGCCCCCGGACTGGCGGTGGGCGCCGTGGTGGGTCGGATCGGGGACCTGGCCATCGTCGAGCATCTGGGGAGCGCCACCAACTTCTTCCTCGGCTACACCGTGATGGGCGGTTACGACATCTCGCCCCAGCACAATGACCTGGAGTGCGCCGTCGGTGTGTGCGGCACCTACCACCACACCGCCCTGTACGACATGATCGGGGCCGCCGTGCTGCTGGTGGTGCTGCTAGTGCTGCGCAACGGCTGGGACACCAGGCGCTACGGGCAGATGTTCGCCCTGTGGGGGATGTGGTACGGGGTGCAGCGGTTCCTCATCGACTTCACCCGGCTTGAGGCGGCCCGCGACGGCACCGTGTCCGATGCGGTCATGGGCCCGCTGACCGGCAGCCAGTGGGGCGCCCTCGCCGTCGCCGCCGCCGCCACCGCCCTATTCCTGTGGTGGCGCCGCAACCCCACGGTGTCATCGATGAACGATGCCGCCATGGGGGCCAACAACGGGCTGGAGCACGCCTCGATCGCCCCAATCGAGCGAACCTTCAGCGAGTGACCTCGCATATCGTGGTCACTCGCTCAAGGTTTGACGAGAATGGGCTCCAGTCAGCTCGCTGGCGGGGTGGAGCTGTCCTTGAGCAACTCGCCGATGACGCCCACCGAGCCCAGGATCCCTGACATCTCAGCCGGCATGAAGATCTTGGTGGCGCGGCCGTCGGCGATCTTGGTAAGCGACTCCAGGTAGCGGATGGCGATGACCTCGGGGGAGGCGTCGCCGGTGTGGATGGCGCCAAACACTCGCTCGATCGCCTTGCCCTCGCCCTCGGCCACGGTCTCCTTCTGGTACCGCTCGGCGTTGGCCACCTCCTTGATCGCCTCCGCCTGACCCTGCGCCTCGAGCACCCGGGCCGCCTTGACGCCTTCCGCCTTGAGGATCTGTGACGTCTTCTCCCCCTCGGCTTCGGTGACAACGGCACGCCGTAACCGCTCCGCCTTCATCTGCCGGTGCATGGCGTCGGTAACGTCCGCCGGGGGGTCGATCCGCTGGATCTCCACCCGCACCACCCGGGTTCCCCACACGTCGGTGGCCTCGTCGAGGATGTTGCGCAGCTGGGCATTGATGGTCTCCCGCGAGGTGAGGGCATCGTCCAGCTGCAGGTCGCCCACCACGTTGCGCAGGTTGGTCTGCGCCAGCTTGGTGGCCGCCAGCACGAAGTTCTGCACGTTGTAGACCAGCTTCTGCGGGTCGGTGGCCTGGTAGTAGACGACGGCGTCCACCGTCACCACCACGTTGTCCTTGGTGATGACCTCTTGGGGGGGCACGTCGACCACGATCTCGCGCATGTCGACCCGGCGGATGCGGTCGATGAAGGGCACGATGAGGTGGAGGCCGGGATCGAGCAGCTCACGGAACTTGCCGAAGCGCTCCACCAGACCCGCCTCGTACTGGCGGACGATCTTGAGCCCCAACCCCACGTACACCACCAGGACGACGGTGAAGGCGATGAGCAGGACGGCGATGGCTGGCATGAAGGCCTCTTTCTGGTCGGGGATCTAGGGGATCTAGGGCCGAGGCTCGACCACGAGCCTGGTTCCGCGGACTTCCACCACCCGCACCTGGGTGCCTGGTGGGATGTTCGACCCGGTGTCGGTGGTAGCCCCCCAGGTCTCGGATCCCAGGCGGACCCGGCCCTGCCCGGCGATGGGGTCGATGGTGTCGAGGACCACCGCGCTGGCGTTGACGAACCGCTTCGACCCCACCGGGTACGACGGCTCCCGGTCGCTCCAGGCAAAGCGGCGCAGCCCCAGCAGGGCCACCACCGAGGTGACGATGAAGGCCACCAGCTGGATCGGCAGCGATACCCCCGCCCAGGCCAGGAGGGCGGCGATGCCGGCTCCGATGGCGAACGGCAGCATGAAGAAGCCGGACGTCACCATCTCGCCGATCCCCAGCACCACGGCGATGCCGAGCCACAACCAGCGCCACAGTTCGGTGTCGTCCACGATTGCCTCCTTGGGGCCGAACAGCATCAACAGACCGGTGGCCACCAGGATCGGGGCCAGCCAGCCATAGGCCGGCAACAGATCGAACCAACCACGGTTGGCCCGGGTCGCCGGCGACTCGAACGGGGTGGGCGGTGGGGGTACGCGGTGCCGGGAGGCAAGCGCCTCGGCTACCCGACGTGGGTCTCGGGCGTTGGCCCGGGGCCCTCGGCCCCGTTGCATCCTTTCTACCAGTTGGGTGCGGAGCTCGGGGATCACTTCCTCGGGGACGTTGGTGCTGCGCCAGTAGGACTCGCATGCCGCCATGATGTCGATGGTGCTGGGACGGCCCACATGCAAATCGTAGCCAGCGGACCCCGATACACGTCTCCCGGCCTGACTCGCCACGACCGGTAGGCTGGTCTCCAATGGCCGGAGCTCTGACGGGACAGAGAGCAGGGATGGCGGAGCGATCATGGTCGCAGAAGATCGGATCGCTGGTCATTGCCGCGGTCCTGGTGATCGGGGCCTTCTTCATCGGCAGCTCGCTCGGCGATTTCTCGCTGTTCGGAGGTGAGGAGTTCACCGACGTCGGTCCGGCGGTGGTCGACAGCGTCAAGGCACTTGCCGAGCTCACCACCGTGGAGATGGTGGAGTACACCACCGTGGAAAAGGGCAACGACTCGGGCTGGCTCAACTGGGCCACCGGGGATCGCATCTTCCTGTTCGCCGTTGCCGAGATCGGGGCCGGCATCGACCTCGACCTGGTGTACACCGACAGCTTCTCAGTCGACGGCGACACCGGGCGGGTCACCGTTGAGCTGCCCCCGGCCTCCATCCAGTACGTGGCGGTGGACAACGAGCAGACCAAGGTCTTCGACCGGGACACCGGTCTGTTCACCGACGGCAATCCGCAGCTGGAGTCCGATGCCAGAGCGGTGGCCGAAGGCGTGCTGGTGCAGGCCGCCCTCGACCGGGGAATCCTCGGCGAGGCGGAGGCCAACGCCAGGGAGACCTTGACCCGGTTCCTCGAGGGTCTGGGCTACACCGACGTGGTGTTCGTGGAGACCCCGCAAGCGGACTCATAGCCGCCGCCCGGCTTCATCCCCCGCTCACCGCCTGCAGGATCACCACCGCGTCGCCGTCTGCGATGGGGACCGGGCCGCCGGCCACCGTCACCCCGTTGTGGAAGCAGGTGACGTGCTGGCGCATCGCCCCGGTCTCGTCGAACAGGTGCACGGCGAGCTCGGGGTGGCGCTCGACCAGAGCGGCCAGCGCCCCGTCGACGGTGTCGCCGTCGACGGTGAAACGGCGCTGCCCGCCCACCAGGTCGGCGAGCATCCGGGGGATGGTGACGTCGACCCGGGCCATCACCCGGTCACTCGTCGACGTCGACGTCGTCGTCGAAGGCGTGGACGCTGAGCACCCGGGGGAACACCGTGTCCAGCGTCGCCCACGTGTCGCCGGAGTCGGTGCTCCAGGAGACCGCACCCGCCGACGACCCGATGTACACCCCGCCGAGACCGTCGACGCTGATGGCGTCGCGCAACACCAGATCCCACCCGGGGCGGGCCGAGCCCTCGGCCTCCTTCCAGGTGTCGCCTTCGTCATCGCTTTGGTAGACGGCAAACCGACCTCCCACCGGCGAGCGGAACTCGGCGGCCTCCAACGGGGCGGTGAACAGCCGCCCGGTGACCGGATCGCGGGCGATGGCGAAACCGAACCGAGCCGGCAACCCGTTCTCGATGTGGTCCCAGGTGTCGCCGCCGTTGCGGGTGCGGTACACCCCCATGTGGTCCTGGCGCCAGATCAGGTCTGGATCGTCGGGGTGGGCCACCAGGCCGTGGACGCAGAACCCGATCTCGGGGTAGTCGTCGCTGGGTCCCGCCACCTCGACCCCGTCGTTGACCAGCGTCCAATCGTCGCCGCCGTTCTCGGTGCGGAAGACCCCAACGGCGCTGGCGCCGACCCACATGCGCTGATGATCGGCGGGGTCGATCAGGATGCGGTGGGCGGCAAGCCCACCGAACCCGGGCTGCCAACCGGGCCGGGTGGGGTGCTCATTGAACCCGGCCACCGGCTCCCAGGACGCACCTCCGGTTTCGCTGCGGAACAGCCCGGCCTCTGCCACCCCGGCGTAGAGGACCCCGCCGGCGGCGGCGATGGTCCAGATGCGCTCCAGCTTGCGTTCCTCCCCCGAGTCGGCGTACGAGGGCCCGTCGACGACCTGCGACCAGGTGGCTAGGTCCTCGCTGCGGTGGACGGCGGCCCCGTACCAGCTGCTCCCGGTGGTGGCCAGCCAGGTCCCGTCCGGCGCCCGCCCGAAGGTGTTCACCTCCCAACCCTTGAGCAGCGGTTCGGACAACTGCCAGGTGCTCCGGTCGTCCGACCGGGCGATCCAGGCGCCCTTGATGGTTCCGATGGCCAAGACATGACCCATCACATTCACCTCCCGTGGCGGCAACCCGAGCCTATCGACGCTAGTGCAGCGGCGCGCCGGCCAAGTCGAGATACGGTTGGTCGATTGAGCCGATCGCCTCATGGAACCTAGGTATCGGTAGCGGTACATTCCCCGCCGGGGAAGGGTGCAGGGGGAGAGGCGCAGGCGGCCTCGTACGGAGCCTCACGCGGTGGGGTTGAGGGTCCGCACGAGGCCGCTCTGCGCGTCCCTTTTTCGGCTTGGAAACACATGCGTGTTTCTAAGC
>JACDBE010000145.1 GCA_013695075.1 Acidimicrobiia bacterium | reverse complement strand
GTACGTCCCTGGTCGGCCACGCTGCCGATCAAGCCCCGCATGTCCCGTACCCCCTGGGGGTCGAGACCGTTGGCGGGCTCGTCGAGGATCAGCAGCTCTGGGTCGTCGAGCAGGGCGACGGCGATGCCGAGGCGCTGTTTCATCCCCAGGGAGTAGCCGCGGTAGGGATCGTCGCCACGGCCGGCCAGCCCCACCAGGTGGAGCAGGCCGGGGATGGAGGCCGGTTGGTGGCCGCCGACGATGGCCAGCATGCGCAGGTTGTCGGCCCCGGACAGCGACGGGTGGAAGGCGGGGCTCTTCACCAGCGCTCCCACCCGGTGCAGGTAGGCGGCGGGCTGGTCGATGGTGCAGCCGAGCACGGTCGCCGTCCCCGCCGTGGGTCGGACGAGACCGAGCAGGATGGCCATGGTGGTGGTCTTGGCGGCACCGTTGGGACCTACGAACCCGGCCACCACCCCGGTGGGAAGCTCGACATCGAGGTTGTCGACGGCGGTGTGGCCGCCGTACTGCTTGGTGAGACCGTTCACGGTCAGGGCTGGTGATGCCATGCACCCATCGTGTCGCCCCCACCAAGCGCTGTCGTCGCCCGGGAGGAGAGGTATTGCGGCTACGCCCCGGGGGGTATCAGGTCTGCCATCCGGGCCGCACCAGGCCCGCCTCGTAGGCGAACACCACCAGCTGGGCCCGGTCCCGGGCGCCGAGCTTGATCATGGCTCGGCTGACATGGGTCTTGGCGGTGGCCGGACTCACGAACAGCCGGTCGGCGATCTCGTCGTTGCTGAGACCCTCGGCGACCAGGGCCACCACCTTCCCGTTCCCGGTCGGTGAGCCGGACCAAACCGGGCACCGAGACCGGCGAGCGGGCCCTGGCGGCAAACTCGTCGATGAGCCGCCGGGTGACCCGGGGCGACAGCAGGCCGCCGCCGCTCACCACCGCCCGCAACAGCTCTGCGGGCTCGGTGTCCTTCATCAGGAACCCGGCCGCTCCCGCCCTGAGCGCTTTCGAACACGTACTCGTCGAGATCGAAGGTGGTCAGGATCACCACCTTGGCGTCGGCCAGCCGCTGGTCGTCGGCGATGCGCCGGGTGGTGGCTAACCCGTCGACGCCGGGCATGCGGATGTCCATCAGCACCACGTCGGGGCGGTGCTCGACGGTGAGCCGCACCGCCTCCTCGCCATCCCCGGCCTCGCCCACCACGGTCATGTCGGGTTCCGCATCCAACAGAGCGCGGAACCTCCCTCGCCGCGGCGGAGCACGTCGAGGGCGGTGCGCAGCTCCCCGAGCGCCTCCCGAAGACAACTCGACGCGGGGGTCGACCAGCGAGATCGCCACGAAACCCAGGTAGCCGATGGCAACCACCAGCAGGGTGGAGCGACGGCGTCCCGACTGGATTGCGGAGAAGATGGCGACGACAAGGCTGATGAAGATCGGTCCGTGGGCATAACCCAGCCATATGTAGATGTCGGTGGCCGCCACCGCTGCCGCCACCGCCACCAAGGGCCAGCGGTCCCGGAAGGCCAGCGACGCCGGTCCCACCAGCACCAGCACCATCGCAGTCGCATCGAGCTGGCGTTCGGTGGCCCCGTAGGTGCCGGCGACCTGGATCACAGCGATGAGCAGGGCGCTCAGCCTGACGATGGACGTGGACCTGGCCGCCATAGGCTCACGGTAAACCGCCGCCTCGTTGGCGTCGTCCCCCTCACGTCGCACCGGGTGATACTCCTCGTGGGGTACGCGCTAGCGTCGTTTGGTGTCCCTGCCCCATCGGGTTGCGCTCGACCTGTTCGCTCCTCTCGGGCCCAGCTACGAACGCTGGGCGGCGGTGCTCTCTCTCGGCCAGGACCGGAGGTGGCGGGAAGCGATGGTGGCCGGGCTCGAGATCGAGCCGGGGGAGCAGGCCCTCGACGTCGCCGCCGGCACCGGGTCGATCACCCGGCGGCTGCAACGAGCCGGCGCCCGGGTGGTGTCCGTCGACCAGAGCGCGGCGATGCTGGCGGCGGCGACCGGCCGGGGTGCCATCGCGGTGCGGGCCGGTGGGGAGCGGCTCCCCTTCGCCGACGGCGCCTTCGACGTGGTCACCTTCGGCTACCTGCTGCGATACGTCGACGACCTACCGGCGGCGCTGCGGGAGCTGGCCCGGGTGCTCCGTCCCGGGGGGCGGATGGGCATGGTGGAGTTCGGCCGGCCGACCGGGGTGTCGTGGGCGCCATGGTGGCTGTACACCCGGGTCGGGTTGCGGCTTGCCGGTCTCGCCGTGGGGGGCGGGTGGCGGGAGGTGGGCCGGTTCCTCGGTGCCAACATCGACGCCTTCGCCGCCACCTGGCCACCGCACCGTCTGGTCGAGGCATGGCGGGAAGCCGGGCTCGAGGACGTGCGAGCGGCTCGCCCCTCGCTGGGCGGCGGGCTGGTGATGTGGGGTCGGCGGCTATGAGCGGGCGAACCCCGGCCTGGTACGCTCGCCGCGGCGGCGGCGCCGCCGACCTGCTCACGCTGCTTCACCTGCCGTACACGCTGTGGCATCTGGGCTACGTGGCCATCGGGGCCGCCCTGGCGCCCCAACTCGACGGGCGGGCGTTGGCGGGCACCCTGCTCGCATTCGCCATCGGGTTGGGGGTGTCGGCGCATGCCCTCGACGAGCTCAACGGGCGGCCTCTCGGCTCGGGATTGAACGATCGGGCGCTGCTCGCCCTGGCGCTCGCCGGCTTCGTCGCAGTGGCCGCCCTGGCCATCGCCGGCGCCGCCGAGGTGTCCCCGTGGGTGCTCGCCTGGGCAGCGGCGGGCATCGTCATCGCCACCGCCTACTGCCTGGAGTGGGTGCCCTCCCTGCACACCGTGATCGGGTTCGGGTTGGCCTGGGGAGCGTTCCCGGTGCTGGCCGGCTACTGGGTCCAGACCACGTCGCTGAGCGCGGCGGCGGTGCTGGCGGCGGGGGCGGCGACGCTGCTGTCGATGGCGCAGCGCACCCTGAGCACGCCGGCCCGGTTCGTGCGGCGCAGCACCGGCCACGCCGCCGTCGACTTCGACCCGGGAACCCCAGGTTGGGATGGCGATCAGCTGCTGAGCACCTGGGAGCGCCCGCTGCAACTGCTCGGCGCCGCCGTGGTGGTGCTGGCGGTGGCGATGCTGCTGACCCGCGTCTGAACCGCTGCCGGCTTTAGACGCCGGCTCGGTTCACGGCTCTCCGAAGCCGCCCAGCGCCTCGTCTGCCTCGTCGGCGAGATCAGGCTGCCCGCTCTCCAGCAGCGGTAGCTTCGGCTCGGCGATGCGATTGCCGACCACCGGTCTGCCTCGCTGTCCCTTGGCAGCTGCCAGGTATGCCATGCCCCGCGGCGACAACCGGTAGCCGACGGTGAGGCTTTCGGTGAGACCCAGTGCTTTGAGCTTGCGGATGTCGACCTTGAAGGGCAGGGTCTCCCGGCCCACCATCTCCGCCAGGTCGGGTGCCCGCCGCTCGGGGTGCCGCTCGATAAGGTCGAGCGCCTGCCGGGTCCACGGCCCGTGGCTGCTGGCCCGGTCGAGCCGGTCGAGCCGATCGGTGATGGCCACCACGTCATCGGCGAAAAGGTCGGCGTCCCGGCGCAGAGCCGCCCGGGGGTCCTCACCGATGCGGTGGAAGCGGATCCGGTACAGGTCACCCTCGGTGAACCGAGCCAGCGCCGCCATCAGCTCGGCACGATCGGCGTAGCCGGCGTTGCGGGCGTCCTCCTCGGTGACATCGCCGGCAGCGACGATATCCACCGAATCGATCCCCAGCAGCCCACCCTTGGATTGCATGGTGCCGTCCGCTCTCACCGATGGTCGTCGCCACCGCCGCACGGCGACGGTGACCGACCCATCCTCCAACCCCGGCCAGAACCGCTTGGGAAACTGCATGGAGCAGAGGCTACCCGAGGTTCTTTTGCTCAGGAATAGCAGAACTGGTAGCTTGGTTGGTGGGTAATGCTCATCTTGAGTAGAAGCGCTGGACGCCGCACGAGGAAGCCAACATGCTGCACACCCCGACCGTCATCCCGCTGGACCGGCCTACCCGGGCCCCGCAGACCGAGCTACCCCCGGTATCCGAGCGGTTGGAGGGCATTGTCCCCGATGTGGAGCGGGTCGTCCTGGAGCCGCTCATCGAGGAGATCGAGGCGCTCAAGGTCGAGCGCAACGCAGTGGTGCTGGCCCACAACTACATGACCCCCGACATCTTCTACGGGGTGGCCGACCTGCGCGGCGACTCGCTGCAGCTGGCCCGGCTCGCCGCCGAGACCGAGGCCGACGTGATCGTGATGGCCGGGGTCCACTTCATGGCGGAGACCGCCAAGATCGTCAACCCGTCCAAGACCGTGCTCATCCCCGACACCAGGGCGGGATGCTCGCTGGCGGAGTCGATCAGCGGAGCCGACGTCCGGTTGCTGCGGGAGCGGTACCCGGGGGTGCCGGTGGTCACCTACGTCAACACCTCGGCAGACGTCAAGGCCGAGTCCGACATCTGCTGCACCTCGTCCAACGCCGTAAAGGTGGTGGAGTCGCTGGGGGTCGACCGGGTGATCTTCCTCCCCGACCAGTACCTGGGCCGGTGGGTGGCCAGCCAGACCAATGTCGACGTGATCCTCTGGCAGGGCAGCTGCATCGTCCACGAGAAGTTCACCGGCGACGAGCTGCGCCACTACCGCACCATGTGGCCGGGGGTGGAGATCATCGCCCACCCCGAATGCCCGCCCGACGTGTTGGAGGAGGCAGACTTCGTGGGCAGCACCAGTGGGATGATTCACTACGTGGCCGACAACAAGCCGCGCCAGGTGCTGATGGTCACCGAGTGCTCGATGGCGGACAACGTGGCGGTGGAGTCGCCCGGCACCGAGTTCGTGCGGCCGTGCGTGTTGTGCCCCCACATGCAGCGGATCACCGTGGAGAACATCCGCGACGCCCTGGTCCACATGCGCCACGAGGTGGTGGTGGAACCGACCGTCGCCGACCGGGCCCGGCTGGCGGTGGAGCGGATGTTGGCGGTGGGGCCGTCGAAGTGACCGGGCCTCTCGCCGTTATCATCGGCAGCGGGATTGCGGGTCTCAGCACCGCCTTGGCTTTGGGCGACTGCGTAGTGATCACCAAGGCTGCCCTGGCGGGCGGTTCTAGCCGCTGGGCCCAGGGGGGTGTGGCCGCCGCCATCGGCGCCGACGACGACCCGCACCTCCACGCCCTGGACACCATCGCCGTGTCCGCCGGGCTCTCCGACCCGGCCGTCGCCGAGCTCGTGACCGGGGCGGCGCCCGATCGCCTCGCTTGGCTGATCGACATCGGCGCCCGCTTCGACCGGTCCGAGGACGGCAGCCTGATCCTGGGGCGGGAGGCGGGCCATTCCCGGCACCGCATCGTCCACGCCAACGGCGACGCTACCGGAGCCGAGCTGATGCGCACCCTGAGCGCCGCCGTGCTGGCCCGACCCGACATCGAGGTGCGGGAGCACTCCCACGCCGTCGACCTGCTCCGTAGCGGGAGCTCGGTGGTGGGGGTGTCGGTACGCCACGGGGACGACCCGGGCGAGCCGCTGCTGGCTCCGGCGGTGGTGCTCGCCACCGGTGGTATCGGCGGGCTGTACGCCCACACCACCAATCCTCCAGAGGTCACCGGGGACGGGTTGGCCATGGCGATCAGGGCCGGTGCCCGCATCGCCGACCCCGAGTTCGTCCAGTTCCACCCCACCGCCATGCGGTCGACGCTGGACCCGATGCCGCTACTCACCGAGGCGCTGCGTGGCGCCGGGGCGGTGCTCATCGACGGCGCCGGCGGTCGATTCATGGTGGGGGAGCATCCCGACGCCGAGCTGGCACCGCGCGACGTGGTGGCCAGGGCCATCTGGCGCCGGCTCGACGCCGGGGACGAGCCGCGGCTGGACGCCACCCATATCGGCGCGAGCTTTCCAGAACGGTTCCCCACCGTTTATGCCTCCGCAATGCGGGCCGGGATCGACCCGGCGACCGAGCCGATCCCGGTGTCGCCCGCCGCCCACTACCACATGGGAGGCGTGGCCGTCGACGGGGCCGGCCGGTCGTCGCTGGCCGGGCTCTACGCCTGCGGCGAGGCGTCGGTGACAGGGCTTCATGGTGCCAACCGCCTGGCGAGCAACTCGCTGCTCGAAGGTCTGGTGTACGGGGTGCGGGTGGCCGACGCCATCCGCCTCGATCGTCCGAGGTGGCCGTCCGGTACCATCGAGGTGCCTGCTGCCGGGATCGATCTCACCCTCGACGACGACCCGGTGGCGGTGGGCTGTCTGCGGCGGCTGATGTGGGACCACGCCGGGGTGATGCGCACCGAGAACGGTCTGCGCCGGGCCGTCGCCGGGATCGAGGCGCTGGCGCCTTCGGTGGCGGTGGGGGTGACCGGCCGCAACATGGTGACCGTCGCCGGATGGGTGGCCCGGGCGGCGCTGGGGCGGCGGGAGAGCCGTGGGGCCCATCACCGGCTCGACTTCCCCGAGGCATCGACCGCCTGGGCCCGGCACACCCTGCTCGAACCGGTGGCAGAGCGGCGCCACTCCCTGCCGGCCGCGGTGGGCGCCGCCCGATGAGCCTGGTCGAGCCCCCCGCCGTCCTGGTAGAAGACCTGCTCCGGGCGGCGCTGGCCGAGGACCTGGGGCGGGCGGGCGACGTGACCACCGACGCCATCATCCCTGCCGACCATGGGTCGTCGGGCGCCATCGTCGCCCGCCAGCCAGGGAGGATCGCCGGGCTGGGGCCGTCGACCCGGGTGTTCGGGCTGCTTTCGGCCGATGTCGAGGTGGACCTCGCCGTCGCCGACGGTGACGACGTCGAGGGCGCCGCCGCCCTGGCCACCGTGGCCGGTCCCACTCGGGCGCTGTTGGTGGGGGAGCGCACCTGCCTCAACCTGCTTGGCAGGCTGTGCGGGATCGCCACCGCCACCGCCGACATGGTGCGCCGCATCGAGGGGACTGGGGCTCGCATCGTCGACACCCGCAAGACAACACCCGGGCTGCGAGCGCTGGAGAAGTACGCCGTCCGCTGCGGGGGAGGGGCCAACCACCGCTTCGGTCTCGACGACGCCGTGCTCATCAAGGACAACCACATCGCCGCCGTGGGCTCCGTCGGCGATGCCATCAAGCGGGTGCACCACCACGTCGGCCACCTGGTGTCGGTGGAGGTGGAGGTCGACGACCTGAACCAGCTCGCCGAGGCATTGGCTGCCGGGGTCGACGCCGTGCTGTGCGACAACATGCCGCTGGACATGCTGCGCGGCGCCGTTGCGATGGCCCGCGGCCGCTGCCTGGTGGAGGCGTCGGGGGGCATCACCCCCGACACCGTGCGTGCCGTGGCCGAAACCGGAGTCGACCTGATCTCAGCCGGCTGGCTCACCCACTCCGTCCGCCAGCTCGACGTCGCCTTCGACCTGACGACCTGAGTCCGTGGCTGCCTCGCCGGCGGACCTCGTCGTTGATCGAGGCCAATCGGTGGTTGAGCATGTCGATGGCCCGCGACAGCTCGGCAACCTCGGCGGTGAGATCGTCTGGCGACATGCTGGCCAGCTCGATCCCGGTGACCGCCTCGATCACCGAACGCATGAGCGCTCACCGACACCTCCCGTACACGGACTGCACGGTCGGCTGCTGTTCGACGACGACCCGCCGGCCCAGGTGGCGTGGCAGGCCGCCACCCGGTTCATATACCTGGATGAGCTCCCTGGAATCCCTGCCCGCCAGGCCGAATGGCTGAAAGTGGTGAGTCGTAAGGCACAGGACGACTGACGCTCGGCAGCAAACTCACATTCGTGTAGTTCGAGCGAGTCACCGCCGGTAAGATCGGCACTCATCATGCCCGACTCGCCGCTCCTCGCCGACCTCAACCCCGCTCAGCGTGAGGCGGTGGCCGCTACCGAGGGACCGGTGCTGGTCGTAGCCGGCGCCGGTTCGGGGAAGACCAGGGTGCTCACCCGCCGGGTGGCGCATCTCATCCAGGACCTGGACGTTCCCCCGCACGCCATCCTGGCGATCACCTTCACCAACAAGGCGGCTGGGGAGATGCAGGAGCGGGTGGCGCGGCTGGTTGGTCCGGTGGCGCGCAGCATGTGGGTGCAGACGTTCCACTCGGCGTGTTCCCGCATCCTGCGGCGGGAGGCACACCGGCTCGGCTACCGATCGGCGTTCTCGATATATGACGCCGCCGACTCGCTGCGGCTGATCTCCCTGTGCGTATCCGACCTCGACCTCGACTCCAAGCGTTTTCCGCCACGTGGCATCCGGGCGGCCATCTCCAATGCAAAGAACGAACTGGTCGACTACGAGACGTTCTCCGGCACCGGCGAG
Source organism: Acidimicrobiia bacterium (assembly GCA_013695075.1). Lineage (GTDB taxonomy): Bacteria > Actinomycetota > Acidimicrobiia > Spongiisociales > UBA5794 > JACDBE01. The sequence goes on along the minus strand of JACDBE010000145.1, from coordinate 2,510 downwards.
GGGTACTTCCACGAGCGGGTGGCCGACGTCTACCGGCTCTACCAGCAGCGTCTGGTGGAGGCCTCGGCAATGGACTTCGACGACCTGTTGATGGTCACCGTCGAGCTGTTTCAGGCCTTCCCAGAGGTTCTGGCCGGTTACCAGGAGCGCTTCCAGTACGTGCTGGTCGACGAGTATCAGGACACCAACCACGCCCAGTACATGCTGGTGCGACTGCTCACAGCTGTCAGCCGCAATCTGTGCGTCGTGGGTGACGAGATGCAGTCGATATACCGCTTTCGGGGGGCCGATATCCGCAATATCACCGAGTTCGAACAGGACTTCCCCGATGCCAGGGTGATCCTATTGGAGCAGAACTACCGCTCCACCGAGACTATTCTGGAGGCGGCGAACGGGGTGATCCGGCACAACCCCACCCGCAACCCCAAGCGGCTGTGGACCGACCTGGGGCGGGGCGACCCCATCCTCACCTACGAGGGTCAGGACGAGCACGACGAGGCGGCATTCGTCGCCGAGCAGGTGGGGGAGCTGGCCCACGATGAGATCAACGCCAGCGATGTCGCCGTCTTCTACCGCACCAACGCCCAGTCCCGGGTGATCGAAGAGGTGCTGGTGAAGTTCGGTGTGCCCTATCAGGTTATCGGCGGGCTCAAGTACTACGACCGGCGCGAGGTGAAGGACGCCCTGGCCTACCTGCGGGCGCTGGTCAACACCGACGACGTTGTCGCCATGAAGCGGGTCATCAACACCCCCAAGCGGGCCATCGGTGACACCACCGTGGCTCACATCGACCGCCACGCGGAGGCGGACGGCGTCGGCTTTTGGGAGGCGTTGCATCGCGTCGACAGCAACCCGCGCCTGTCGGCGCGCCCGCAGCGGGCGGTGGCGGAGTTCGTGGCGCTGATGGAGCACCTGGGCGAGCGGGTGCGTCAGGGGCCGCGGGCGGCGCTGGAAGCGATCCTTACCGATACCGGCTACCTCGACTGGGTGCGCGCCGAAAGGACCATCGAAGCAATGGGCCGGGAGGAGAACCTGCGAGAGCTGGTGTCTGCCGCCGACGACTTCGAGAGTGAGGGACCCATCTCGATGGGTGCCGACGAATGGCTGACGGCCGACGGCGCTCGCCGTTGCGAGCTGTTCCTGGAGTCGATCAGCCTGGTCACCGACGTCGACAACCTGGAAGACACCGACGTGGTGACCTTGATGACGCTGCACAACGCCAAGGGTCTGGAGTTCCCGGTGGTGTTCATGACCGGGATGGAGGACGGGGTGTTCCCGCATATGCGTTCGCTGGGAGACCCCGCCGAGCTCGAAGAGGAGCGGCGGCTGTGTTACGTGGGGATCACCCGGGCGATGCGCCAGCTGTACCTGACCAGGGCGTGGAGCCGGAACCTGTGGGGAGGCAACAGCTACAACCCGCCGAGCCGGTTCCTCGCCGAGATCCCCGCCGAGCTCAAGGTGGAGGCGAAACGCTCCGGGCGCCGCCCCGAGCTGGAAACCGCCACCCGAGCCAGACCCCACCTCGACCGGGTGGCCTCGGGAGACCGGGTGCGGCACAGCCACTGGGGCGTGGGCACGGTGCGCCAGATCCGCGGTGAGGGAGACCGTGCCGAGGCGGTGGTCGCCTTCGACCAGGAAGGGGACAAGCGGCTGCTGCTCGCCTGGGCGCCGCTGGAGCGGGTCTAGGAGCGCGGGGGGACCGGCGTCGCCAGCTCGAGGTGGGCGGTCCAGGGTCCTCCGGCGCCTGCGGCCAGCGTGGCGAAGTCGGTGCCTTCCAGGATGGCGATGGTGGCGTCGCGCACCTGGTGCCACACATACTGCAGCGAGCACTGCACGTCCATCGGACACGGCTCGGGGGAGGTGCGGGTGGCGCAGTCGATGGGCGCCAGCGGGCCCTGGAACAGCCGGACGATCCGCTCCAGCGAGATGGTCTCCGGGGGATGGTTGAGCCGGTACCCGCCGTGGGGCCCCCGTTCGGAGCGAACGATGCCGGCGCCGCGCAACTGGGCCATGATCTGCTCCAGGAACGAGGGCGGGACGTGGGTGCGTTCGGCGATCTCGTGCACCTTGAGCGGGACGTCGTCCCGCACCAACGCCAGTGCCAACACCGCCCTGGTGGCGTAGTCCGTCTTACGGGTGATCCACATTTCCGACCTCCACGGTCGACTTTAGCCCGTATCCCTGCATGCGCCCGACCCTGGAGCGCCGGATCCGGCGCAACCGCGGCCTGTTGGACGGCTAGACCGGCGCTACCTGTCGGCGCTCGGCGAGCCGCCCGGGTGCACCCACCACTAACCTCCGGCGGCGATGCCGCCACGGATCCTCATTGCCAAACCGGGGCTGGACGGCCACGACCGTGGTGCCAAGGTGGTGGCCCGGGCATTGCGCGACGCCGGGTGCGAGGTCATCTACTCAGGCCTCCACCAGACCCCGGCGCAGATCGTGGAGACCGCCATCCAGGAGGACGTCGACGCCGTCGGGCTGTCGGTGCTCTCCGGTGCCCACATGAC
>JACDBE010000131.1 GCA_013695075.1 Acidimicrobiia bacterium | reverse complement strand
CGTGCGCCGGGCGTTGGTGTCGGTGTACGACAAGACCGGGCTGGTCCCCTTCGTGGAGCGCCTGGTTGCCGCCGGGGTGGAAGTGGTGTCGTCCGGCGGCACCGCTGACGTTCTCACTGAGGCTGGCGTCCCGGTGACTCCGGTCGCGAAGGTCACGGGGTTCCCGGAGATGCTCGGCGGTCGGGTGAAGACCCTCCACCCCGCCATCCACGCCGGCATCCTGGCCGACGTCGGCGATCTGACCCACCTCGACGATCTGGCCCGTCACGGCATCGAGCCATTCCAGCTGGTGGTGGGGGACCTGTACCCGTTCGAGGAGACGGTGGCCGATCCCGGGGTCACCGAGCCCGAGGCGGTGGAGCAGATCGACATCGGCGGACCGGCCATGATCCGCGCCGCTGCCAAGAACCACGCCCATGTCGCCGTGGTGACGTCGCCCGACGACTACGACCTGGTGGCCGGTGCCGTCGAGGGGGGTGGCATCGATGCCGGCACCCGGCGCCGGCTAGCGACGGCAGCCTTTGCCAGGACCGCCGCCTATGACGCCGCCATCGTGGCGTGGATGCAACGCCACGAACCCCTCCCGGTTTCGCTGGTGCTGGCCGTCGATCGGGTGGAGGCGCTCCGCTACGGGGAGAACCCCCACCAGGGCGCCGCCCTGTACCGGGAGCGGGGCCGCACCGGGTGGTGGCACGGAGCCCGCAGGGTGCTGGGCAAGCCGATGTCGTTCAACAACCTGGTGGACGCCGAGGCGGCGTGGCGGCTGGTCAACCGGCTCGACGAACCGGCCGCCGTCATCGTCAAGCACACCAACCCCTGCGGGGTGGCAGTACGCCCCGACGGCGCCGCCGCCTTCGCCGCCGCCTGGGAATGCGATCCGGTGTCGGCCTTTGGCGGGGTGGTGGCGGTCAACACCGCCATCGAGGCGCCGACGGCGACCCTGTTGGCGGAGCGCTTCGTGGAGGTGGTGGTGGCACCCCAAGTCGACGGCGATGCCGCCGGCATCCTCGCCACCAAGCCCAACGTGAGGGTGCTGGAAGCGGCGGCCCCCCACGGCGACGACCTCGATTTGCGTCGCCTCGAGGACGGCTTCGTGGCGCAGCGGCGCCAACCCATACCCGATGCGGACGACTGGGTAGTGCGTTCGGTGCGCCAACCGGACGCCGAACAGCTGGCCGACCTGGCGCTGGCATGGCAGGTCGCCGCCGCCGCCAGCTCCAATGCCATCGCCATCGTCACCGGGCGGAGTGCGGTGGGGATCGGTGCCGGCGAGCAGAGTCGGGTCGGTGCCGCCGCTCGGGCGGTGGCCAAGGCAGGGCAGCAGGCGCAAGGGGCTTCCGCCGCCGGCGACGGCTTTTTCCCCTTCCCCGACGGCATCGAAACGCTGGCACAGGCCGGGGTGACCGCGGTGGTGGCTCCCGGCGGTTCCCGCGGCGACCCCGATGTCATCGCCACCGCCGATCGCCTCGGAATCGTGCTGATCCTTGCCGGGACCCGGCATTTCCGGCATTGACCGCCCGCATCCTGTCCGGGGTCGAGGTGGCGGCGGCGCTGCGGGCCGAGGTGTCCGCCGCCGTCGCCGCCCATACCGGTGCCATGGGATTGGCCACGGTGCTGGTGGGCGACGACCCGGCGTCGCACGTCTACGTGTCCCTCAAGCACGCCGCCGCCGTTGCCGCCGGGATGGTGTCGATCGACCGCAGGCTGCCGGCCACCGCCACCCAGGCCGAGGTGGAGGCGGTGGTGGACGAGCTCAACGCCGACCCCGACGTCGTCGGGATGATCGTCCAGCTGCCTCTTCCCGACGGCATCGACGGCGACCGGGTGGTGGAGCGGGTCGACCCTGGCAAGGACGCCGACGGCCTGCATCCGCTCAACCTGGGACGGTTGGTGCTGGGGCGGCCCACCGTCACCCCGGCCACCCCCACCGGGATCCTGCGCATCCTCGACCACTACCACATCGCCACGGTGGGGGCGCTGGCGGTGGTGGTAGGCCGGTCGTTCCTGGTGGGCCGTCCGCTGGCCCTGATGCTGGGGGCCCGTGGTGCCGACGCCACCGTGGTCCAGGCGCACTCCCGCACCGCCGGTCTGGCCGACCTCACCCGCTCCGCCGACCTGCTGGTGGTCGCCGCCGGGACCCCTCGCCTCATCGGGGGGGGCGACGTCAAGCCCGGCGCTACGGTCATCGACGTGGGGACCACCCGCACCGAGTCCGGGCTGGTGGGTGACGTCGACTTCGCCTCGGTGGTCGAGGTCGCCGGTGCCGTCACCCCGGTCCCTGGCGGCGTCGGGCCCATGACCATCGCCTCGTTGCTGGCCAACACGGTGTCGCTGGCACGACAGCGGCGGGGGAGTCGGTGACCGAAGAGCGACCGGGCCCACCCCCCGACGTGCGCTGGCTGATCCACGACGGGGCGATCGGAGCCCTGGCCGGGTTCACCGTCGGCTACGTCGCCGGAATCTTCGCCCTGCGGCTGGTCGACCACCAGGCGGTTCCCTTCGCGGTGGCCGCCATCGGTGCCGCCGTCGGCATCCGGTGGCTGCTGGGCGGATCGCCACAGGACTCCGGGGCCACCGTGCGCCGGGTGCTCGCCTGGCTGCTGTTCGCCCTGGCGACCACCTTCCTTGTCATGGTGTTCGTGGCCATCGCCAACTTCGAGTAGCGGACCGGGCGGCGGTCGCCGGCACTACCCTCGGGGACCAGGACCCACCCCGCGGAGGATGCGACATGGCCGGCAAGATCACGATGGGACCGGACGGCCTGGTGGTACCCGACCAGCCGATCCTGCCGTTCATCGAGGGTGACGGGATCGGTCCCGACATCTGGGCGGCGGCGGTGCGGGTGTTCGACGCCGCCGTCAGCAAGGCCTACGACGGGGACCGCACCGTCGAGTGGCACGAGGTGCTGGCCGGACAAAAGGCCTTCGACCACACCGGACAGTGGCTCCCCGAGGAGACCGTGGAGGCCTTCCGTTCCCACCTGGTGGGGATCAAAGGCCCGCTCACCACCCCGGTGGGCGGCGGCATCCGGAGCCTCAACGTCGCCCTGCGCCAGATCCTCGACCTGTACGTGTGCCTGCGACCGGTTCGCTGGTACCAGGGGGTGCCGTCGCCGGTGAAGCATCCCGAGCTGGTCGACATGGTGATCTTCCGGGAGAACACCGAGGACGTGTACGCCGGCAAGGAGCTGGAGGCCGGGTCGGAAGGGGCCCGGGAGCTGCTGGAGTTCCTCGACCAGACCTACGGATGGGATCTGCGCGCAGACAGCGGGCTGGGGATCAAGCCGGTGTCGGAGACCGGGTCCAAGCGACTGGTGCGGGCGGCGATCCGCTACGCCCTGGCCAACGGCCGGCGTTCGGTGACCCTGGTGCACAAGGGCAACATCATGAAGTACACCGAGGGCGCCTTCCGTACCTGGGGCTACCAGGTGGTCGACGAGGAGTTTGCCGACACCGCCGTGTCGTGGGAGGCCAGCGGTGGCGACCCCGGCGACAAGCTGCTCGTAAAGGACGCCATCGCCGACGCCTTCTTGCAGCAGATCCTCACCAGACCGGCCGAGTACGACGTCATCGCCACCCTCAACCTCAACGGCGACTACATCTCCGACGCCCTCGCCGCCCAGGTGGGTGGCATCGGGATCGCCCCCGGAGGCAACATCAACTACACCACCGGGCACGCCGTCTTCGAGGCCACCCACGGCACCGCCCCCAAGTACGCCGGGCAGGACAAGGTCAACCCCGGGTCGGTGATTCTCTCCGGGGCCAACATGTTCCGCTACCTGGGTTGGGTGGAGGCCGCCGATCTCATCGAGGACGGGCTGGAAAAGGCGATCGGCGACCGCATCGTCACCTACGACTTTGCCCGGCTGATGGACGACGCCCGTGAGGTGAAGACCAGCGAGTTCGGGTCGGCGATCATCGACAGGATGTGAGCCCGCCCCGCTGGCCGGTCCCCGCCGAGCTGGACTGGCTGCGTGGCTCCGAGGACGGCCGGCGGTGGCTGGCGCAGCTGCCCTACCTGATCGCCGCCGCTTCGTCGCGCTGGTCGGCGGAGATGGACGCCCCCTACCGGGGCGGGCGGGTGTCGTACGTGGCCCCGGCGACCGGGGCCGATGGCGGCCGGTACGTCGTCAAGATCACCTGGCCCCACCGCGAGGCCGAGCACGAGGCGGCGGCACTGGCCGCCTGGGACGGCGACCACGCCATCCGGCTGCTGGACCACGCCCCCGACCTGGGCGCCCTGCTGGTGGAGCTATGCGACCCGGGAACACCGCTGTCGTCGCTGGACCCCGACGACGCCCTGGACGTGCTGGTCGACCTCCTCCCTCGCCTGTGGGTGCCGGCCAGTGCGCCCTTCACCACCCTGGCCGACGCTGCAACGGGCTGGGCGGAGGGGCTACCCCCGGCCTGGGAGCGGGCGGGTCGGCCGTTCGAGCGGCGGCTGGTCGATCTCGCCACCGAGCACCTACAGCAGCTGGGTCCTACCGGCCACGAGTCGGTGCTGCTCCACCAGGACCTGCACGCCGGCAACGTGCTCGCCGCCGCCCGGATGCCGTGGCTGGCCATCGACCCCAAACCGCTGGTGGGAGAGCCGGTCTTCGGGCTGGCTCCGATCATCCGCGGCAGGGAGCTCGGGCATGGCCGGGAGGCGGTGCTGCATCGCCTCGATCGACTTACCGCCGAGCTGCGGCTCGACCGCCAGCGTGCGATCGGCTGGACCATCGGCCACACCCTGGCCTGGGGATTCGACGAGGGCCAAGTCATCGCCAGCCACGTCGATGTGGTGCGCTGGCTGGGCGATGCCTGAGCGCCTTTCGACCCGGTTTGGTATGAGTCGGGCGACCCATGCTTGCGACCGGCTATTCCGCTAGGCTGGTCCCCGTCGGTCCACTCGGGGCATTCCAGGGGGAATAGAACCGAGGAAACGCCGGACGAGGATGCCTGCCCGTAGCACGGACAGGGGCCGAGGTAGGAAAGGAACAACCCAGATGCGCAAACGCACCAGAGCGGTTCTGACGACGATGATCCTGGCGCTCAGCGGCTTGGTGTTCGTCGCCCCGGCCGCCGCCGACGATTACTTCTTGGAGTACGACCTTTCCGAAGGGGCGTTCCTGACACCTGGGACCATCCTCCCCGTTGACTCGGAGACCCTGGACGAGCCCGCCGGTGCCGAGTGCCTGGTCACCATCGAGTCCATCAACGGGCTGTCGGTGCACCTCGGCAACAACCTGGTGTTGCTGCACAACGGGACGCCGGTGGCCA
>JACDBE010000126.1 GCA_013695075.1 Acidimicrobiia bacterium | reverse complement strand
ACGGCTAGCGTCGCTCGTCGGTCCGGTCCACCGGGAGGAGAACGCCGTGCGGAGTCGGTCCAAGCTGTTTCGCGTTCTGGTCGTGTTCGCTCTGCTGGGCGGGCTATCGGTGGTCACCGCTGCCGCCGGGTCGGCCCAGTCCGAAGGGGTGCAGGTGGATCGGGCCGGCCGGGGGTACTACGTGGTGCAGCTGGACGGTCCCATCACCGACGATGATGCGGCAGCGCTGCGGGCGGCGGGTGCCGAGCTGCTGGCGTACGTCCCCGACTTCGCCTACGGGGTGCGGATGACAGCCGTCGCCTTCGATGCCGTCAGCGATGTCGCCGGGGTGACCGCGGTCACCGCGGTGGGCACCGAGGACAAGCTGGCGGATGATCTGGCCGCCGAGGGTCTGTACCGGCTCCGGCTGCAGCGCGGTGCCGACACGGCGGCAGTCGCCGCCGATGTGGCCGCCGCCGGGGTCGAGGTGTTCGCCGCCAACGGTGGCGTGCTGCTGGTCGCCGGTGCCCTGGCGGCGCTGGACGAGGTTGCCGGGTTGGCCGAAGTCGCCTGGGTGGAGAACTTCTCTTTCCCCGAGACCCACAACGAGTACGGTGCCGGGGCCATCTCCGGGGGGACCCTGGCCAATGCCGCCGGTTACGACGGGTCGACCCAGATCGTGGCGGTGGCCGACACCGGTATCGGCGGCGGCACCAAGGCAACGGCGCACATCGACATCCCATCGTCGCGCATCATTGCCGTGGAAGACTGGCCGGGCATCGACGCTCCCGACTGTTGGATCGCCCAACCCGACGGTCCTCACGACGTGGACTCGGGGCACGGCACCCACGTGGCAGTGTCTGCGGTGGGAGATGGCAGGCCCAGTGGGGTGGGCACCGGTACCGCCCCGGCGGCGGACCTGGTGTTCCAGGCGATCGAGGACTATGCCGACTTCATCGACACTTGTGCGATCTTCAACCCCGACGGGTACTACCTGATCGGGCTCCCTGCCGACTTGACCCCCTTGTTTCAAGAGGCCTACGACCACGGCGCCCGGGTCCACTCCAACTCTTGGGGCTCACCTGTCGACGGCAACTACACCGCCGACTCGGTGACCGTCGACTCGTTCATGTGGGACAACCGGGACATGCTGATCACCTACTCGGCGGGCAACGCCGGGGTCGACGACAACGCCAACGGGGTGATCGACGACGACTCCATCGGGTCGCCGGCCACCGCCAAGAACACGCTGACGGTGGGGGCCTCGGAGAACGACCGCCAGGGCGACTGGTCGTGCGCCGAGGTGGCCGATGACGACGGCGAGTGCACCGGCGGCCAGCAGGAGATCTTCACCTATGGGGATGCTTTCGGCTACCCGGCGCCGCCCATCTCCACCGACCCCGCCGCCGGCGACGCCGAGCAGATGGCGGCGTTCTCGTCTCGGGGACCCACCGACGACGGTCGCATCAAGCCCGACGTGGTGGCCCCGGGCACCTTCATCCTCTCCGGGTTCTCCGACCTGTACCAGTTCGGTTGGGACCCCGCACCCAACCCGCAGATCGGGTTCTTCCAGTACGAGGGATGGGGGACTCCGTACAGCCAGTACTACAAGTACCTGGGCGGCACCTCGATGTCCAACCCGATCACGGCGGGAGGCGCCGCCGTGGTCCGCGACTTCTACGAGAAGGAGCATGGTCACGAGCCCACGGCGGCGCTGACCAAGGCGACGCTGATCAACTCGGCGGTGGATCTGCTCGACGAGAACAACGACGGGGTCGACGACAACGACTTCCCCATCCCCAACGTCCACGAAGGCTGGGGGCGGATCGACGTCGCCGGTGCCACCGACGGGGGCGCCGCCTGGACCGACGTGGACGATGGCCTGTCCACCGGAGCCTCCGACGTGTTCAACCACACCGTCGCCGGGGACTCCCCGCTGCGGGTGACGGTGGTGTGGACCGACTCGCCGTCGACGGAGTCGGCCAGCACCAACCTGGTCAACGACCTCGACGTCACCGTCACCTCACCCACCGGCACCGTCTACCAGGGCAACGTGTTCTCCGGGGGGTGGTCCACCACCGGGGGCAACGCCGACCGCATCAACAATGTCGAGAACGTGTATGTGGAGAGCCCGGCGGCGGGTCAGTGGACGGTCACCGTGTCCGGCTTCAATGTGCCCTTCGGGCCGCAGCCCTTTGCGGTGGTCATCGACAGCGTCCCCGACAGCAACCTCAATCTGTGCAACGGGCTGGCGGCCACCATCACCGGCACCTCCGGCGACAACATGATCACCGGCACCGGCGGCGCCGACGTCATCGTCGGGCTGGATGGCAACGACACCATCGAGGGTCTTGGCGGTGGGGACGTCATCTGCGGCGGCACCGGCGACGACGTCCTCAAGGGCAACCAGGGGATCGACACCGTGGTGGGTGGTCTCGGTGCGGACACCATGCTGGGGGGCAACGGCCGGGACACCGTCGATGGTGAGGCCGGTGCTGACACTCTCCAGGGGGGCCGGGGACCGGACACGGTGCTGGGTGGTCTGGGCAACGACATCCTGCAGGGCAAGGCGGGCGCCGACCATCTGCTCGGTGGCAGCGGCGACGATGCCCTGTACGGTGGGGTCGGGGTCGACGTGTGCGATGGCGGCGCCGGGACCGACACCGGCAACGTCGCCTGCGAGACCAAACTCGGCATCCCCTGAGACGCCGCCTCCATCGGGCGTCCCAACGAGGTCGGCATGACCAGGCGGTATCCTCAGTCGGTCCGCCAAGACCGACAGGACGCTCTTGTGACACCGATCGACAGCGAGGCGCTGGTGCGCGCTACCGGCGGCGAGCCGGAATGGCGGGCCGCTGCACGCCACCACGCCCGAGAGCGGGTCGAGGGGCGGGCCATGCCATCGAACCGCGACGAGCTGTGGCGCTACGTCGACCTCGGCTTCGAGCTGGCCGACTACCGGCTGGTCGACGAGCCCGGCGCCGTCCCGGATTCCCGCGCGGTGCTCGATGGCGCCCCCGAGGTGGTGGTCGTCGACGGGATGGCTGTGGCCTCGTCGCCTTCGCAGGGTGGGCTGTCCGTCGGGTCGCTGGCAACCGCCGTCGCCGACGGTCGACCCGGCCTGGACACGGTGCTGGCTCCCAGCCTGGCCGCCGACGGCGACGTCTTCGCCGCCGCTCACACCGCCTTCGGTGGCGACGGGGCGATGGTGCACGCCGCTCGAAACACCACCGCCCAGCCGGTGCTGGTGCGGCTGCACACGTCAACGGCGGGTTCCATCAGCTACCCGACGGTGCTGGTGATCGCCGAGGAGAACGCCCTGGCCTCGGTGGTGGTCGACGTCACTTCTGACGAGGTCGATGCGGTCACCGTTCCGCACATCGAGGTGGCCGCCGCCCCGGGAGCCACGGTGCGACTCTCGGTGGTCCAGCACCTGGGACCGGAGGTGCGCCAGATCGGGACGCTGCGCGCCGCGGTGGACCGTGACGCCAGCGCGGTGTTGGCCGAGGCCGGTCTGGGGGGCTCGTTGGCCCGCCTCCATCTCATCGTCGACCTGCACGGCCGGGGTTCCTCGGCCACGGTGAACGGCGTCTACTTCGGCGACCGCAGCCAGGTGCTCGACTACCGCTACTTCATGCACCATGCCGGGCTCGACACCAGCTCGGACATGTTCCTCAAGGGTGCGGTCGAGGACGAGGCCTTGTCGGTGTTCACCGGGTTGATCCGCATCGACGAGGGGGCGCAACGCACCAACGCCTTCCAGACCAACCGCAACCTGATCCTCTCCGACGGCGCCGCCGCCCAGTCGGTGCCCAACCTGGAGATCCTGGCCAACGATGTCAAGTGCGGCCACGCCTCGTCGGTGGGCCCGCTGGACCAGGAACAGCGCTACTACCTGATGAGCCGCGGTCTCGACCCGGCCCAAGCCGATCGGCTCCAGGTGCGCGGCTTCTTCGAGCAGGCGTTGGCTCGGTTCCCCCACCCCGAGGTGACGGCATCGTTGCGGGTGTGGATCAACACCAAGTACGTCATTGCCCAGCAGGAGGGGCGGGTATGACCGAGACGTTGCTGGTGGCCCCGCTCGACCAGTTCGCCGAGGGCAGCGGACTGCGGGTGGAGGTGGCCGGGCACCGCATCGCCATGTTCCGCATCGGCGACACCGTGTACGCCGTGGGCGATCGGTGCAGCCACGCCGAGGCGTCGCTGGCCGAGGGAGAGGTCTTCGACACCGAGGTGGAATGCCCCCGCCACGGCTCCACCTTCGACCTGGTCACCGGTGAACCTCAGTCCCTGCCGGCGACCCGCCCGGTGCCCGTGTACCTCACCGAGGTGGTTGATGGCGATGTCTACCTCACCATCGAAGCCACCGTCGATGAGGTGGCGTCGTGAGCGATGCGCTGGCGGTGACCGACCTGCACGCCGCTCTTGGCGATCTCGAGATCCTGCGCGGTGTCGATTTGACGGTGCCCTTCGGCGAGGTCCATGCCCTGATGGGGCCCAACGGTTCGGGCAAGTCGACGCTCACCCACGCCCTGATGGGCCAGCCGGAGTACACCGTCACCGGGTCGGCAGAGGTTGACGGTGACGAGATCCTGGGGCTGCCGGTCCACGAGCGAGCCCGCCTCGGGCTGTTCGAAGCGTTCCAGTACCCGGTGGTGGTGCCCGGGGTGAGCCTGGACGACCTCATCTCCGAGATGGCGGCGCTGGCCCCCGATCCCGCCACGGTGTCATCGCGGGTGGCCGTGGCCGCCGCTTCCATGCGGATGGGCGACTTCCTCACACGCTCGGTAAACGACGGGCTGTCCGGCGGAGAGAAGAAGCGCTCGGAGATGTTCCAACTGGCGGTGGCCGAGCCCAAGATGGCGGTGCTCGACGAGATCGACTCCGGGCTCGACATCGATGCGGTGCGGGAGGTGGCCGAGCTGGTCGAAGAGCTGCGGGGCGACCGGGTGGGGGTGCTCATCATCACCCACTACTCGCGCATCCTGCGCTACCTGCGCATCGACCACATCCACGTCATGGTCCGGGGGCGGATCGTCCGCCGGGGCGGTGCCGATCTGGCCGAAGAGCTGGAGGCCACCGGCTACGACGGGATGCGGGAACCAAGCGAAGCCCCGTAGGCGGGCAGGTGTGGCCCCTCCGGTTCCACCAGCGATCAGCTGACGGGGACCAACGGTGATCTAACCTCCCGGCGATGACCCCCCGCCTGCTGATCTTCATACCGGCATACAACGCCTCGTCCACGATTGCCTGGGTGCTGGGTCGGATACCCGATGCGCTCGCCGAGCGGTTCCACGTTCACGTGCTGGTCATCGACGACGCCTCGGTCGACGACACCGCCGAAAGGGCCCGTGCCTACTTCGCCGCCAACGAGCGTCCCTTCGCATACACCATCCTGGCCAACCCGCGGAATCGCGGCTACGGCGGCAACCAGAAGCTGGGCTACACCTTTGCCATCGAGCACGCCTTCGACCTGGTGGTGATGGTCCACGGTGACGGCCAATACCCGCCGGAGGCAATCGAGGCGCTGGTGGCCCCCCTCGCCGACCGTGGGGTCGGTGCCGCCTTCGGCAGCCGCTTCATGAGGACCGACGGTGCCCGAGACGGCGGGATGCCGATGTACAAGTTGGTGGGCAACCGCATCCTCACCTTCCTCCAGAACCGCATCCTGAGCACCGGGCTGTCCGAGTTCCACTCCGGCTTCCGGGCATACAACGTCGACGCTCTGGCCCGCATCCCCTTCCACCTCAACTCGGACGACTTCCACTTCGACACCGAGATCATCATCCAGGTGCACCGCTCCGGTCTCCGCATCGCCGAGATCGACATCCCCACCTACTACGGCGACGAGGTGTGCCACGTCAACGGGGTCGCGTACGGGCTCAACGTGCTCGGGCAATCGGTGCGCGCCCTGATCCACGACAAGGGGATGTTCTACGAGGCCAAATACGACGTGGCGGCGACAGCGGGAACAGTGGAGCGATACCAGACCAAGACCGACTTCCTCAGCCCGACAACCCTGGCCGTCGATCGTATCGGCACTAGGCATCGGGTGCTCGACCTGGGTTCCGGGGCCGGAGGATTCGCCGACCTGCTCACAGACCGGGACCCGGGGTGCACGGTATTCGGCGCCGACATGGCGACACCACCCAACCTCGATCGGTTCGCCCGTTTCTGGGTGCACGACCTCGACGGCAAGCAGGCGCTCCCCGAGGACGTTCCGCCGGTGGACTCGATCGTGATGCTGGACGTAATCGAACACCTGCGCGACCCGGAGCGCTTCGTCAAGCAGATCGCCGAGTACTGCACCCAGGTGGGGACCGTGGATCGGCTGTTGGTGAGCACCGGCAACATCGGGTTCGTGCTCATCCGCCTCGGGTTGCTGTTGGGCCAGTTCAACTACGGCAGCCGGGGAATCCTCGACCGCACCCACACCCGGTTGTTCACGTTCGGGTCGTTCCGCCGCCTGTTCACCCAGGCGGGCTTCGAGTTGGTGGATGCCGTCGGGGTACCGGTGCCTTTTCCGCTTGCGGTGCGTAGCCGCCGCCTGGCCATGGCCATGCTCAGGGTCAACCAGGTGTTCATCAGGTTCAACCTGCGGTTCTTCGCCTACCAGCTGTTCCTGGAACTGCGGCCTCCGGTGGCCCAGTCGCGTCTGCTCGCCGCCACCGCCGACTTCTCGGTCGACCAGCCTGCGGGTGGCTGAGCCGACGCCGTCCGATCAGACCCGGCCGGGGTGGGGTTCGGCGACCCGTATCTGCGAATGGGCGCTGTACCCCGTGGCCGTGGCCGCAGTGTTGTGGCCCGCCCTCGTCAACCGGTTCCCGCTGGTGATGGGTGACAGCTTCCGGTACCTGCTCGAGGCTCAGGGCGACTACTCCTGGGTGAGCTCCCAGTTCTACGGGTACTTCCTCGGTCTGTTCTCCGGCACCTCGCTATGGGTGGTGGCTGTGGTCCAGGCGGTGGTGGCGGCGGCAGTGGTGGCGACCTTCCTGCGCCGGGTCGCCGGACTGTCGCACCCAGCAGCGGCGATGGTCATCATCGTGCTGGCGGCGACCAGCCCGCTGGCGCTGTTCGCCGGCCTGATCATGACCGACCTTTGGTTTGGGCTCGGTCTGGTGGCCGCCGTCGTCCTGCTGGTGGGGGAGCGGTCGTTGCCCAGCGATCTGGCCATGACCGCAGTGGTCGCCTTCACCGCCGCCGCCCATCCCGCCGCACTTCCCCTGCTGGGGCTGTTGGTGATGGCAGCTGGGGTGGTGGCGGTGTGGCGCCGGACCCGGGCCGGGACGTGGGGGGATGCCGGCGGCTCGGGGTTGCTGGCGCTGGGGGTGGGGATCGCCGTCCTATCCCTGATGGTCAACAACCAGGTGGTATGGGGGAAGCTGAGCCCCAATCCGCACAGTTCGGTGGTCGCCTTCGCCTACCTGCTGGGCCACGGAGACCTGGAGGATGAACTCGCCGGCTGCACCCAGTGGGAGATGTGCACGGTGTCGCAGCGTCCTCCGGCGGGCATCAACGGGTTCAACCGCTTCCTGTTCAACGAGGGGGGTGTGCTCTACACCGAGCTGGGCGGGCCGGTGGCCTACGCCCCAGAGGCCACCGAGATCGTTCTCACCCACGTGACCAATGACCCCATCGCCTACGCCAAGCGGGTGTATGCCACCGGTGTCGACCAGCTGTTCCTGGTGGGGGCGTTCAACCATGTGTCGGCGGTGATGGAGCGGATGAACGTCAACCGCATCTCGCAGATTGCCGCCTTCAGCCAAGCCGACGGGCCCCGTTTCGCCGCCAGCCGGACGTTCCGGCGCACCCTCGATCTGGGGCCCTACACCGGGGTGGGGATGGTGTTCGCATGGTTGGGGGTGGCAGCCACGGCCGGTGCCCTCGTTGGCCGGCTGGTACGAAGACACAGCCGTCGGGCGACGGCGTGGCCGGCGACCCACCGCCGCCCGGTCGGCGGGGCCACGGTGCTGGCGGCGCTCTATGTGGTCCACGCCTTCGTGGTGGGAACCACCGCCTACTCCGCAGCCCGGTATGGCGGCAGGATGCTGTGGCTGCTGGTGCTGGCGTGGTGGGCGCTGGCGTCTGGATGGGCCAGGGCAGCACGGGATGCCCGGCAGGGATCGGGCGCCGGGGAAACCCGGCCGTCCTCATGTGGTGCCGATCCCGATGTCACCGTCGAGCTCGGCAACGAACCGGCCAAACTCTGAGCGTTCCCGGTCCAACCGGTGGTTCTCCAGCACGGCGTACCC
>JACDBE010000073.1 GCA_013695075.1 Acidimicrobiia bacterium | reverse complement strand
GGGTACGTCTCGGCGGCACCCGCTTCGACTGTGGGACCAAGATCGGGTTCCTCGAGGCCAACGTGGCGTACGCCCTGAAACGGCCCGATCTCGAGGATGACACCCGGGCCAGGCTGCAAGCCGTCCTCGACCGGTTCTGATCGCCACCGGGGTACCGTGGGGTCATGGAGAGCGGAAAGGACGGGGCCAGATGAACAAGGTCCAACAACTGCACGAACTGGGTCAGTCGGTGTGGCTGGACTCGATCAGCCGGGCCATGCTGCGCCCCCCGGGCGACCTGGCGCGCCGGGTGGACGAAGGCATCAGGGGCGTCACCTCCAACCCCACGATCTTCGAGAAGGCGGTCGCCGGCTCCGATGACTACGACGCCCAGATCGCCGAGATCATCGCCCGCGGCGCCGAGCTGACCCCTGCCGAGGTGTTCGAGGAGCTGGCGGTCACCGACATCCAGGCCGCCTGCGACCTGCTGCGCTCGGTGTATGACGCCGCAGACGGCAATGACGGCTTCGTCAGCATCGAGGTGGCACCCGACCTGGCCTACGACACCGCCGGCACCGTGGTCGCCGCCCGCCGCTTGTGGGCAGCCGTCGACCGCCCCAACGTCATGGTCAAGGTTCCGGCCACCGACCAGGGCATCATCGCCGTCGGCGATCTGGTGAGCGAAGGGCTCAACATCAACATCACCCTGATGTTCTCCCTGGCGGTGTACGAGGCGGTGGCCGATGCCTACATCCGGGGGCTGGAGAGCCGCCCCAATCCTTCGAGGATTGCCTCGGTGGCTTCGTTCTTCGTGAGCAGGGTGGACACCAAGACCGATGCCGCCCTGGAGAAGGTGGGCTCCGAGGAGGCCCTGGAGCGGCGGGGCCGCACCGCCATCGCCAACGCCAAGCTGGTCTACCGCCGCTACCAGGAGATCTTCGAGGGCGAGCGGTTCGCCCGACTGGCCGAGCTTGGTGCCAGTCCGCAGCGGGTGCTGTGGGCCTCCACCTCCACCAAGAACCCGGACTATCCCGACACCATGTACGTCGACGGCCTCATCGGACCCAACACGGTGAACACCATGCCACCGGACACCGTCACCGCCTTCAACGACCACGGCACGGTGGCCACCACCCTCACCGAGGGCGTCGACGAGGCCGCCGACTTCATCGGGTCGCTGGCGGACGTCGGGGTCAGCTACGACGAGGTGACCCAGGAGCTGCAAACCGAGGGAGTGCAGGCGTTCGCCGACTCGATGGAGGACCTGTACGCCACCATCGCCAGCGAGATCGAGCACGTCGCCGGCTGACCCGGTGTTAGAAGCGGCGGTCCAGGTCAGACGGGGTGGGGGCCTCGCTGGGAGCGTCGGCCGTGGCGGTGTCGATGAGTTGGCGAGAATACAGGTCGGCGTAGAGCCCACCCTTTTCGATCAGCTCGTCGTGGGTGCCCTCCTCGACGATGCGGCCCCCGTCGAGCGCCAGGATGCGGTCGGCGTTGCGCACCGTCGACAGGCGGTGGGCGATGACCAGCGTGGTGCGGCCCTGCATGAGGACGTCGAGCGCCTCCTGCACCACCGCCTCGGACTCGGTGTCCAGTGAGCTGGTCGCCTCGTCGAGGATGAGGATCCGGGGGTCCTTGAGGATGGCCCTGGCAATGGCCACCCGCTGCCGCTGACCGCCCGACAGCTTGATGCCCCGCTCCCCGACGACGGTCTCGTAGGCGTCGGGGAAGGCGGTGATGAAGTCGTGGGCGTTGGCCGCCTCGGCGGCGGTCACCAGCTCGGCGTCGGTGGCCCCCGGCTTGCCCACTCGCAGGTTCTCGGCGATCGACCCGGAGAACAGCTGCGTCTCCTGGGGGACGGCAGCCATGCATGCCCGCAGATCGGCGAGGCGCACGTCCCTGATGTCGACACCGTCGACCAGCACCCGGCCCTCGATGACGTCGAAGAACCGGGGGATGAGCTGCACCAGCGTCGACTTGCCGGCGCCGGAAGGACCCACCAAGGCCACCACCTCCCCCGGTTTGACCTCGAGGTCGACGGAGGCGAGCACTTGGACGGCCCGATCGCCGTAGCGGAAGCCGACGTTGTCGTACACCACCCGACCCTCGACGTTGACCAACGGCACCGGGTTCTCCGCCTCCTTCACCTCGCTTTCGGCGTCGAGCAGGTCGAAGATGCGCCGCGATGCGCCCAGGGCCTCCATCAGCTCGGCGAACATCGCCGAGAGGGCTGCGATGGCCCCGGCAACCATGATGGTGTACAGCAGAAAGGCGACCAGGCTGCCCAGCTGCATCTGGCCAGCGATGACCCGGTGCCCGCCCTGCCACAACACCAGGGCCAGCGTGCCAAACGCCACGAAGGTGACGATGGGGTTGAGCAGCCCCCGCATCCGGGCCCGGCGCAGCGCCACCTGGTATGCGGCCTGCACCTTGCCGCTGTAGCGCCTCACCTCGGTGTCTTCGGCGCTGAACCACTTGATGACCCGCACCGCCGAGATGGTCTCCTCGGCGTCAGCGATGGCGTCGGCCAGCCTGTCCTGGAAGGCGGTGGAAACGGCGCGCAACCGCCGCCCGAAGATGCGGGCGGCGACGATGGCCAGCGGCAGGATGAGGACGACGGTGGCGGTCAGCCGCCAACTTGTCACCACCAGCATGATGGTCCCGCCGATGAGGGTCACCGACTGGGCCAGGGCGTTGGCCAGCGAAGCCGAGACCGTGGATTGGACCACGGCCACGTCGGAGGTGAGCCGGGAGGTGATCTCCCCGGTCTTGCGGCTGTCGAAGAACCCCACCGGCAACGTCATCAGGTGCCGATAGGTCTCGGTGCGGAGGTCGGCGACGGTGCCCTCACCCACCAGCGCCAGCGAGTAGATGCGGACGAAGCTGAACATGGCCTGGATCAGAAAGACGCTGGCCAGGAGGAGAGCGGTGCGGTTGAGAGCGGACGAATCCCGAGCCCCCTCCTGCATGTTGTTGACGAGGTCTCCCATCACCCTGGGGAAGACCAGCCCGGCGGCGGTGGACACGACGACACCGAGCAAACCTATGGCGAAGGCCTTGCGGTAGGGCTTGGCGAAACGGAACAGCCTGCGCAGCTGGCTCAGCTCGGCGGTACTCGGCTTGCGAAAGGGCTCGACCGGTCGCCGACGCCGTTCCTTGCCGTCAGATCGGAACATGGGGCAGCATCCTACGGGCTGCACACGGTATCGCGATCCGCCGATCGACCCTTTCTCGATCTCGGGGCCTTGTCTGGGCCCGCGGCCGGGCGAGCCGCTGAACGCCGCCGAACAAGACGCGGTGGTCGCCTCAGCCTCCCGGCCGGGTCATCGCAGTGTCGTCGAGCCGTGGTTGGATCACCTGCGCCTGGCCGATCCTGCCGATGGGCCCGCCGGTGTCGAACACCGTGGTGTCGGCGAAACCGATCCCGCTGCCGTGCTGGTGGGCCGCCGACACCATCCCCACCCACTCGCCCATCGGGTGGCGATGCATGTACAGGGTGATGTCTGGGTTGACGAACACCCAGTCCGCTGGGTCGAGGGCGGTGCTGTTGCCGTTCGCCAGATCGGCGAGGGTGGCCAGGCGTACGAACGGGGTGGGCTCCTCCCCAGCCACCACCGGTCGCCGCAGCCGGAACCACGAAGTGCCCGGGCCGAGCCGCATGAAGCTGTCGTCGATGGAGCGGATGTCGACGGCGTCGATATGGAATCGAGTCAGCCCGGTCCCCTCCCCGAACCCGCGCCAGCGTACCGGGGAGCCCTCCTCGGGCTCGGGAGGCGGCAGCCACGGCTCCTCGACACGATCCGGGAGAGGGCTGTCTGCGATGCGTATCTTGAGCCCGGACGCCCGTCCCACCTCGGTGTCGCCGTGGCGCAGCACGGCGTCGACCGCCTGGATGCGCAACCCGTCGCGCAGCACCCTGGTGGCCACGGTGAGCGGGTGCAGCGGCACCGGACGGAACAGGTCGATGGTGAACCGCACCACCTGCATCGGCGAGGCGGTGGGCACCATCTCGATGGCCCGCGCCAGCAGCCCGGACGGGGGACTGCCGTGCTGGGCGTCGTCTGACCACCCTCCCCGGGTCAGCTCGCTGGGGAGGAACCGGTCGCCGTCGACATCGAAGAGGGCGGCATCGGTCACCGCCGGCATGCTACGGGACAGCAAGTCGGCAGCAAGGAGCTGCGCTAGTAGCGCAGCTCCGGCGGTTGGGCTGGGGCCCCAACCGCACCGCGATGAGGCGTCAGCCGAAGAGCCGACAACACGGGCCACCCCGTCAGGACCCCGTGCCTGCTCCCACGTAGTAGTCCTCGGCCTCGTCGTCCCACACCAGGGTGACCAGCCCCTGGGTCTGGGCGGCCTTGACGAACTGGAGGAAGCCGCGATAGCCGAACTTCTTCTCGCTGAAGTCGGGCAGCCGCTTGCGCAGCTGGTTCTTCAGCCCGGAGAGCAGCGGCGACCCGTTGCGGCCCTCCAGATCGGTCACCACCGAGCGGAGCAGGGCGAACGCCTCGTCCTCGCCGCCGGTGCGGGTGGGTAGCGAAACCTCGGGATCCCCCTTGGCCGGTCCCTCGCTCAGCTCGACCACCCCCCGGTCGGCGAGGTGCGACAGCATCTCCCCGAAGGCGCGGAACCCGTAGTCGGCCTGGTTGAAGGTGGGGTCCTTGCGCAGCAGCGCCCGCTTGACGCTGGATGCCAGCACGCTGCCGTCGGCAGCGCTGGCCAGCCCGGCCACGGTTTGCGCGATGACGATGGCCAGGTCGTCGACACCAGGCTCCGGGTCCGGTGCCGGTGCCGGTTCGGTCACCTCGGTGGTGGTTTCGACGCTGGGGGCTCCTTCGCCGCGGCGGCGCCGCCGCCCCCGCACCTGCTCGGTCACCTCGACCCCCTCCAGGGTGTCGTAGAAGATGAACTCGTCGCAGGCGGGCGGCAGCAGCGCCGAGGTGGAGTCCTTGACCCCAACTCCGATGACCCGCTTGTTCATCTCCCGCAGCTTGTACACCAGCGGGGTGAAGTCCGAGTCCCCGGTGCAGATGACGAACGTGGTCAGGTAGTCCCGTTCGAACCCCAGCTCGATGGCGTCCACCGCCAACTTGATGTCTGCGGCGTTCTTGCGGGTGGTCCCCATGCGTTGCGGGATCTCGATGAGCTCGACGTGGCTGCGGGTGAGCATGCGGCGGTCCTCATCGAAGTACGACCAGTCGGCGTATGCCCGGCGCACCACCACCCGGCCCCGCTCCGCCAGGGCGTCGGCGATGGGCTTGAAGTCGAACTGGCCACCGAGGTTGTCCCGAGCACCGATGGCCAGGTTCTCGTAGTCGAGGAAGAGGGCGATGCGTTGTTCTTCGTCCATGACCCCGAGGGTAGCCCGACCGTCGCCCGGGCCCGGAACCGGCGCTGCGCGCGGCATCGCCAGTGCCGATCGGCAACACTGGCCGAGGAAGGCGGGAGACGGGATCGCTTCGATGCGGGAGTTCGACGACTACCTGGCGCTCAGCTTCGATTGCTACGGCACCTTGATCGACTGGGAGACAGGGATCGCCGCCGCCATGCGGCCGTGGGCCGACCGCCACCGACTGGGCATGGATGACGACGAGCTAGTGGCCGCCTTCGGCGCCGTGGAGACCGTGGTCGAGGGTGAGGACCCCGGCGCCGCCTATCCGGAGGTCCTGGCCGAGGTGCTGCGCCGCATCGGGGCCGAGCACGGGGTGAAGGTGAGCGAAGCCGACGCCACCGCCTTTGGGGGTTCGGTTGGTGATTGGCCCGCCTTCCCCGACTCGGCGGAGGCGCTGGCCCGACTCGGGGAGCGCTACCGGTTGCTGATCCTCTCCAACGTCGATCGGCGCTCCTTCGCCGCCTCCAACCGTCGCCTGGGGGTGACCTTCGACCGCATCATCACCGCCGAGGATGTCGGCTCTTACAAGCCCGACCCGGCCAACTTCGCCGCCCTGCTCGATGCGGTCGCCGCCGACGGCATCGACCGCACCCGGCTCCTCCACGTCGCCGAGAGCCTGTATCACGACCACGAACCGGCGGCGGCGGCCGGCATCGACTCGGTGTGGATCCATCGTCGCTTCGACCGCGACGGGCACGGTGCCACCCATCCCCCGTTGACCGAGGTCACCCCCCGGTGGCGGTTCACCTCGCTGGCCGCCTTCGCCGACACCGCACTCGACCCAACCGAATAGTGGTCAGCGGCCGCTTTCGGAGAAGTGCTGGTAGTCGACCAGCGTGTTCCATTCGCCCCCCCACTCCCAGCCGGCCGCGCCGAACGCCTCCACCACCCCGTCCCCCCGCACCAACATGCCCGGCAGCAACCGGTCCCGGTCCAGGTAGGCGGACGCCAGCTCGGGGAGCACCACGTCGCCGGCCTGGTACGGATTGTGGAACGGGTTGACGTCGATCGCCATCCCGTAGGAGTGCTGGGACCATGAGGTGCCCCCGGTCGCCGGCCGGCACACGAAGCTGACCGTGTTGTTGCTGTCACCGGTGGGTGGGGCGTCCAGCGCGTCGGCCGGGGTTATCCGCATCTCCTCGATGGGAAACCCAAGGTCCCACATCGCCTCGAACACACCGGCAATGACCTCAGCCTGGGTGGCGTTGATCAGCAGCTCGCCGGTGTGGGGCAGCCCGTCGAACCCCCAGAACGACACGGTGAGATAGCGGAGCTCGTCAAGGGTCACCGGGCACACCTCCGACCAGGTGGAGCGGGCGACGACCTCGTCGGGAACCGGGTCGATGGTGGCTACGAACCGCCCATCCACCGGCGGCGGGAGCAGATCCTCGGTGACGAAGCGGCGGTCCATCAGCTCCGCCGGGGTTGGCTGCACCTCACCGAACCCGGCCTCGGTCTCCGGGAGCACCCTGGTCCCCAGCCAATCCGGCGGGGCGGTGACGCCTGCGGGGAGCGGCTCGGTGGTGGTGGTCGGCATGATGATGGTCGTACTGGTGACGACCGTGGATGTGGTCGACGGGGTGGCGGTCGACGTCGTCGTTGGCGGCGGCGATGTTGCAGGCGGCGAGGTCGGCGTCGAGGTCGGGGCCGTGGCGGCGGCGTTGCAGGCGGCGAGGAGCAGGACAAGCACCGCGAGCATGGATCGGCGGATCATCGCCCATGACGGTATCGCACCCGACCCGTTAGTTCCCATGGCCCCCTTGCGGGGTCGTCCTCGCGGGATGAAGGTGGCTGTGGTGGGGGCGCGGCGGCTGGACCAGGTCTGCCAGGTGCTGGACGGCGCCATGGGTTGCCGAGGCAGCGGAACCCGCTCAAGGCAGGATCAGGCAGCTGTCGCCGAACTCGTGCCAGCGGTATCCCTGGTCGAGGGCGTGGCCGTACAACCGAGCGGTGAGCTCGGCGCCGGCGACCGCCTCCACCAGGTCGAGGTGCGATGCCCGCG
>JACDBE010000072.1 GCA_013695075.1 Acidimicrobiia bacterium | reverse complement strand
GCAGCAGGATGATCAGCATGCCCACAAGGGCAAATGGTGATCGGGATCGCATGAGGCGACGTCACTCCGCTCTGTGTTGGTACGCCGCTGGGGGGCGGGCAGGCCATCAGCGCATGGCCGAGCCGGGAAGGCTAGGGGGAGCCCGACGACCCAGGCAAACCGAAGCCTCCTATTTTCTGGAAAGGCGATCGCCTCCCAGCACCCGTTGGCGCCTGCAGCGCGGCCTCAGTGACCGGCCGATCTCGAGGTAGGGAGCGGAGTCAGGCGACGGCGACGGACGCCGTCGACACCCGGGGATCGGCGGCAGCGGACACCGTGCCTGCGGACTCGGCGACCACGGCGACCGGGCCCCAGCCCTCCTCCCACGCTCCCACCTGGGCCACCGGGTGCCCTCTGGCCCGCAGCCCGGCAACGACCTCGGCGGGCATGCGGGATTCCACCTGCACCGTGCCGTCCTCGACCACCCACCGGGGGCGACGCATCGCCTCGGCAGGGGCCAGCCCGGCGCCCAGCAGGCAGTCGATCATCTGCACCAGCAGCTGGGGCTGGTAGTGGCCGCCGCGGGTGCCCAGCAGCAGCCGCAGCCCGCCGGCATCGGTCCACAAGGTCGGCGACAGGGTATGCGCCGGACGCCGACCCGGGGTCAGCTCGTTGGGATGACCGGGAACGAGATTGAAACCGGCTCCGCGGTTGTGGAGGAAGACCCCGGTGTCCCCGGCGGACAGACCCGAGCCGATGCCGTGGAAGTTGGATTGGATAAGCGACACCCCGATCCCCGATCCGTCACGACAGCACAGGTACGCGGTGCCCCCTGTGGCCGGTGCCGGTGCGGGCCGGGGAGCCGCATCCGGGCCGATGGTGGCGAGCAGGTCGGCCAGCCGCTCCGGATCGACCAGGTCGGCTGCGGCCCGCGGGGCGGTGGCCGGGTCGGCGACGAGTTCGGCGGCGTCACCGGCGGCCGCCTGGTACGCCTCGATCAGGTGATGGTGGCGCTGGGGCGAACCGGGTGCCGAGCCCAGACGCTCCGCCATCCAGGTGGCGGCCAGCGTTAGGTACCCGCGGCTATTGGGGGGCACGGTCCAGGCCTCCAGCCCATAAAGCCCCAGCCCGAGCGGTTCCACCCAGTCGGCCTGCACCACCGCCAGGTCGTCAGCGGTGATGAGCCCGCCGGTGGCGGCAACCATCCCCTCGCCAGCGGCACCGCCGTAGAAGGCGGTACGGCCTCCGGCGGCGACCGCCGCCAGCGTCTCCGCCAGGTCGGGCCGGCGCACCATCGTCCCCGGCAGGGGTGGCCGGCCGTCGGGGTACAGGGCGGTGGCGGACGGTTGGGTGGCGATGAGCCCGGCCGATCGTCCCAGCGACCGGGCCAGCTCGGCGGAGACCTCGAACCCTGCGGCGGCCACCGCGATCGCCGGGGCCAGCACTTCGCCAAGCGGCATCGATCCGTATCCGGCGAGCAGCACCTCCCAGCCGTCGACACACCCGGGGACGGTGATCCCCTCGACCCCGTGGATAGGAATGGTGGTGTGGCCGGATCGGCGCAGCCGCTCCCCGTCGGCGCCCGACCCGGCCCGCCCCGAGGCATTGAGCGCCCCCGGCCGGGGATCGCCGGGCCGGTGGACCAGGGCGAAGAGGTCACCGCCAGGCCCGCACGTGTCGGGGAGCACCACCCCGAGTACGGCGTTGGCGGCGACGGCGGCGTCGACGGCGTTGCCTCCGGCCCTCAACGTCTGGATCCCGGCCCACCCCGCCAGGTAATGCGGAGACACCACCACCCCCCGCCCCGGATCGACGATGGCGGCATCGCAGGTGGCTCCGGTGTGCGGAGGAAGCCAGGCCATGTCCCGATGATGCCACGGCGGTGGGGCGGTGCTTGGCGGCGGGCGGGTGCCCGGTTAGGTTGGCCGGTGCGATCGCTCCTTGGAGAGATCGGCCCCGGGTGGAGCGCAGTGGTGAGACCAACTCCCACGGCGACGGGGCGGGCGGACTGCGTTGACCTTGCGTCGTGTCGGCCGCCCATGGAGATGCTCGAGATGCAGACCATCGACAACCCGGTGCCCGGTCCGTCGCGGCGTGCCGGGGCGACTTCACCGGCGCCGTTCCCCCGCCCGCTGCTTGCCGTCGAGGACGATCCTCGGGACATCGCGCGGGTTCCGCTGGGTCTGTTGACCCTGGTGGGTGCCGCCGGTGTTTTCGTGGTGCAGGCAACGCCGGCGCCGCTGCTCGGCTGGTTGTGGCTGGCGGCGCTGTACGTGGCGATCGAGGCGGTGGTCGCCGCCAAGGGCCGCCCGTTTGGGGGGGCCGGCTGGCCAGCCCTGGTGGCGATGGTGCCGCTGCTGGATGCCACCGGGGTCGTTCTGGGCGTCACGGTGGCCGCTCTCATCGCCGGTACCGGCCACTGGGTGCGTTTCGGCGAGCCGTACGCCGTGTCCGGCGGGTTCCTGGCCCACGTGCCCGCCGTCACCGCCGGTGCCGCCATCCTTGTCCTCGGTGGTGGCGGCGACAACGGCTGGATGGTGATCGTGGCCGGGGTGGCTGGCGGAGCCGTGGTCCATCTGCAACGTTGGGTTCTGCCCCGCACCACGGGACGCCACTTGCTGCAAAGTTCGACAACGCACACCCCCGCCGGGCGGGAGCTGGCGGAGATGGTGCTGTTGGGCGCCACCGCCACCGCCCTGGGGAGCATCGTGGTTGGTGCCGGGTTGCCGGGTGCAATGGTGGCGGCCGCCGCCCTGACGGTGGTGGCCACCGCCGACCACCTCCGGTTTGCGGTGGCGGCAGCGCAGCGGGCGACCATCGACAGCCTGTTGTTGACCGTCGAGGCCAAGGACCTGTACACCCGTGGTCACTGTGAGCGGGTGGCAGCCCTTGCGGTGGACTTGGGGAGAGCACTCGGTCTGTCGGCTGCGGCCCGGCACCGGCTGGAGACGGCGGCGCTGCTGCACGACTTCGGCAAGGTGGTGGTCGACCGACACCTGCTGCGCAAGCGGGGCCGGCTCACCGCCGACGAGTACCACCGGGTCCAGGAACATGCCACCGCGGCCGGCGATCTCCTCGGCGGCATCGGGTTCCTCCGGCCGGTGACCCCCATCGTCCTCGAGCACCACAACCATTTCGATGGGACGGCATACCGGGATCAGGCCACACCGGGGCCGCTGTCGATCGAAGCCAGGATCCTGGCGGTGGCCGACGCCTACGACGCCATGACCACCCACCGCCCCTACCGCCGGGCATTGCGCCAGGCATACGCCTTCGACGAGCTGCGCCGCTGCTCAGGAACACAGTTCGACCCGGAGGTGGTCGCCGCCCTGATCGAGCTGCTCAGCGAGCGTCACCCACCCGGTGATGCCTTCGGGGTCGGGTCCGATGCCGAGGCCAGGCGGCTGGCCGTCGAAGGGGTGCGTCTTGGTTGACCGCAGCGCCATCCGCTGGATCCCCCCGGTGGCGGGGTCGGCCCGGGGCGGTGACCACGGACTACTGGTCTGGCTTCCTGCGGTGGTGGCCGGGTTCGTGTTGCTGTGGCCAGGGTGGTGGGCGGCCGGTGCCGCTGTGCTCGCTTACGGGTGCGGGTTGCTGGCCATGGAGCGGCTGCGCACGTGCCGCCGCATGACCGACGAGATCGCCGCCACCCTGGGACGGCTGGCCGAGGCGACCGGAGCCTCCCAACCGGGACACGCCGAGCGGTCCTTCCTTATCGCCACCGCCATCGGGCGCCGCATCGGTGTGGAGGGTGCGTCGCTGGAGACCGTCGGCCACGCCGCACGCACCCGGCAGGTGGGGCGGGTCGGGGTCGGCCGGCATGCCGGAGGACGGCCCGGATTTGACCAGCAGGTGGCCGACCAGTGGTCAGCCGCCATACTGCGCCGGGCGCCTGGCCTGGCGGCGGCGGCGGAAGTCGTCGCCCCGGGAGATCCTGGCACCGTCGACGACCACCTGGCTTCGGTACGGTCGGTGGTCCAGGTGGCCACGGCCTTTGACGAGGCCAGGTGCGCCCAGGGTCTGCCCGCCGACCAGGCCTTGGCAGCGGTGGCGAGCAACGCCCCCCCCACCGCCGATGCCGCCCTCACCGCCGTCGGGGACATCTTCGGAGTCGTCCGCCCTAGCTCCGGAGGCGCCGCTCTAGCGCGGGGCGGCGGAGCCGGACACACTGCGCGCCTGCCGGCTGAACAACCGGGGATGGCGCCGGGTCCGCTCCTCGACGAACACGCCGAGCCCGATGGCGAGGAACACGTCACCAAGTGAGATGACGCTGCCGGGAAGGGGGATGATGTCGCCCAGGAACGGGACCACCGTGTCGGCGTCGAGCAGCACGTGCTTGCCGGCGATCTCGGCGGTGGCGCTGCCGCCGGCGATCTCGACGGCGGCGGGCAGCACCGGCATCCCCCCGTTGAGCGAGATCACGATGAAGTTCATCATGATGCCGATGCCGGCGATCCACATACCGGTTTCGTTGCGATTGATCCCCACCATCAGCAGGATCGGCAGGTACGAGCCCAGCAGCAACCCGACGGCCAGCGTGCGGCGGTCGGGGGTCAGGTAGGTGGCCACGGTCTGCATCGCCAGACCGATGACCAGCAGCCACCATGCCCGGGCGTGGGTGCCGGCGAGGTTCTTGAGGCGACCGCCGCGCAGCCGACCCACCAGGGCGGCCACGCCCAGGATGACGAGCAGCCAGGTCATGGCCCGACGATAGTGAGGGGGGCAAATCGCCCCCGGGGTGCCGGTATCCTCGCCGCGCGGCATCGTCACCCGGCGGCGGCAAGGAGTCGTGGCGTGCTCAGATACGAGACCACCGGGGCGCTGGCGACCATCACCATCGACGATCCGGAGCGTCGCAACCCGCTGTCGACCGAGGTCATGGCCCGGCTGCTCGACGCCGTCCGGGAAGCGTCGGGCGAGGCGTGGATACGGGTGATCGTGATCACCGGGGCCGGGGATCGGGTGTTCTCGGCGGGTGGCGACCTGGCCGGTGGCTTCGTCGACGACCCCATCGGGGGCCATGACGCCCGGGGAGCGCTCGCCGACGTGTTCCGGGAGATTCGCCTCAGCCCGAAACCGGTGATCGCCAGGGTGAACGGGCACGCCCTCGCCGGTGGATTCGGATTGGCCGCGGCGTGCGACATCGTCATCGCCGTCGACACCGCCACCTTCGGGACCCCCGAGGTCGGGGTGGGGCTGTGGCCGATGATGATCGGGGCCATCCTGGGGCGGGCGATGCCGCCGCGGGTGGCCCTGGAGATGATGCTCACCGGACGTCGCCTCGACGCCGCCGAGGCGGTGCGCCTGGGGTTGGTGTCGCGCGCCGTGCCCGCAGATCAGCTCGACGCCGCCGTCGCCGAAGCGGTCGACGGCATCGTCGCTGCCAGCCCGGCGGTGATCGCCATGGGCAAGGCGGCGTTCTACGCCGTGGAAGGCGCCCCGTTCGATGCCGCCCTCGACCACCTGCACATCGGGCTCACCGCGGTGGCGATGACCGAGGACGCCGCCGAGGGGGTGGCCGCCTTCATGGCTAAGAGAACCCCGGAGTGGACCGGCCGGTAGCGCGCTCTGGCGCAGCTAGGCGAAGTCGGCCCGGGGAAATAGCACAGTCGGCCGGGAAACTACTCGAACAGGGCCAAATCCGCTTCCAGGCTGTCGGCGGTGACCACGCCGAACAGGCGCTTGGCGATGCGCCCCTCGGGATCGATCCAGAACGTGGCGGGGAGCCCGGTGACCCGGTACCCCAAGCTGACCTGCTCCCGGTCGTCGTAGCCCAGCGGGTATGCCACTCCGATCTCGTCGGCGAATGCCTCCGCCAGGCCGATATCGTCCATCACCGCCACCCCCACCACCACCACCTCTGGATGGGCGGCGGCGAAGGCGTCCAGGATGGGCATCTCCGCCCGGCAGGGCCCACACCACGACGCCCACAGGTTGACGATCACCGGGCGGCCGTCGCCGGCGAGGTGGTCGGCCAGGCTGAAGGCGCCGCCGCCGAACAGCCGCACCGAGAAGTCGGGGGCGGGCTCGTCAGCGGCCGGGGTGTCCGGTGCCGCCTCGGCCAGCTCCTGGAGGCTGCGGGCACCCGGCAGCGGCGGCACCGCCGCCTCGCTGCCGTCCGGCGCCGTCACCTGATACCAGACGCCGGCGCCGACGACCACCAGTCCGGCCATGATCCACAGGAGCAGGCGCAACGGTCTCCGCCGAGGGGTGCGGCCCATGGGGCGAGGTTAGGAGCGCACC
>JACDBE010000042.1 GCA_013695075.1 Acidimicrobiia bacterium | reverse complement strand
GGTGACTCGGCGGATTGGACGATGCGGTCGTGAAACTCGCCGGTGTCGGGATCCTTCAGGATCAGCTTGCGGCGCCCGTCGGGGAGGATCTCCTCCTTGATCACGGTGAACCGCTCGAAGGTCGACCGCGACTTGGTGATGGGACGGGTCGATCCGCCCCGCCAATCAATGTCGACCGGCTCCCACCGCTTCGAGGCAGCCGACCGGTACACGGCGTCAATGATCCCGTTGACTACGTAGCCGTCGTAGAAGGTCTCCCGAGGAGCGGTGCCGGCGTCGATGGCGTCGAACATGTCGGCGAACATATCGGTGTAGCCCAACTCGGTGACCTCGTCGCCAACCGGGAACAGCCACCCCGCCGCCGTCTCCGCTTTTTCCGCAACGTAGCCCGCGCTCCTCCCCGAGGTGAACATCTGGTAGCCGGTGCGCAGGAAATGATCCAGCCAGATGGTGCCCTCGGTGCCGGCTACCTCGTCACGCAGGTCCATGCCTCCCCGGAACGTCCAGCTCACCTCAAACTGGCCGAGGGCGCCGGACTCGAAGCGGATCAGCGCCACCGCGTTGTCCTCCGCCTCGATGGGATGGACGAAGGTGTCGATGGTGCCCATCACCTCGACCGGTCGGTTGCCTTTGCCGACAAAGCTGCGAATGATCTCGATGCAGTGGCATCCCAGGTCGACAACCGCACCACCGCCGGCGAGGTCACCTGACCAGAACCATGCGCTGTGCGGGCCGGGATGGGTCTCCCGGGAGCGAACCCAGGTGACATCGCCGATGGCCCCGCCCTCGACGGCGGCCACCGCCTTCATCGTCTTCGGGGTGTAGCACAGATCCTCCAGATAGCCGGCGAAGACACCGGCGGATTCGACCCTGTCGAGGATTCGCCGCGCCTCGTTGGCGGTTCGCGCCAGCGGCTTGGTGCATAGCACCGCCTTGCCGGCGTCGGCCGTCAGCGAAATGGCCTCCTCGTGGAGATGGTTGGGGAGCGCCACCACCACCACGTCGGTGTCAGGGTGGGCGATGGCATCTGGCATGTCGGTGGCGGCGGCCGGAATCCGCCACCGCTGGGCAAAGGCCGCTGCCCGTTCGGCAGTGCGGGAATACACCACCCCCACCCGGTCATGACCTCGCCGCCCGTGCAGAGCCATCGTGTAGAAGTCGCCGATCAACCCGGTGCCCAGCATGGTCACGCTGTGGGTTCTCACTTGTGCTCCCTCGATGACACCGCGACCGATTGTATTGACAGGGTCGTCATGGCGGCTCGCCTGCGATTGTCTCCCACCATCGCATGGTACCGGTTTGGTGTCAGTATGGTACCATTCGGGGCTATGGCTACGAATCTGCGACTGCGACCAGAGGCCAAAGAGGCGGTACGGCTCGAAGCGGAACGCACTGGACGTTCCCAGCAAGCGGTGATCCGCGAGGCTGTCGACCGCCACCTCGGCCTGGTCCCGCCGGGGACGCCCACCGGTGACCTTGCTCGGCTGGTTGCCACCGGCACCGTCCGGCCACCTCGCACCCCCTACCGCAGACCGGCCAACCGCGCCAGACTCCCGTCGGGCGTCACCAGCGCCGACCTGCTCGACCGCGCCGATCGCTTCTAGCGTGCGGGTGTACGTCGACAGCAGCGCGCTGATCAAACGATCCATCAACGAGACCGAGTCCGACGCCTTGGAAGCGGTGCTGGCCGCGCACGCAGCCGACGAGGCCGCTCTCATGTCATCCTCGTTGGCCTGGATCGAGGTCGGCCGTGCCCTTCGAGCGCTCGACAGCGCCACGAGCGATCCGGTCGACGTCGGCGAGGCGGTCGAGGAAACCCTCTCCGGTGTGGCCGAGCGGCCGATCACCGCAGATGTCGTCAGCCTCGCCAGGCGGGTCGCCCCGCCGACGCTCCGTACGCTCGACGCCATCCACCTCGCCACCGCCATCCTGCTCGACGCCGATGTGGTGCTCACCTATGACAAGCGGCTCGCCCGTGCATGCCGTTACAACGACCTCACCACCGTCGCACCAGGCTGGTGAGGCGGACGATCGAGGTGGTGTCGGACGAAGCGTCCGAGGACCGAAAGCCTCGACGGTCGAAGGCGTCTATGCGCCGAGTTCGACCTCGATGATCCGATCGGCGACCTCGGACAGATCGGCGCCGACGATTTCCGGCTCCGGCGCCAGCGGGTCGAGGACCATGCCGGGTCGAGCCACGAAGGCGGCCGCCGCGCCAGCTCGCATGGCGCCGGTGACATCCCAGGCGTGAGCGGCGACGTGTCGGATGGCACCGATCTCTACGCCCAGGGCTTCAGCCGCCGCTCGGTACGGCTGGCGGGCCGGCTTGAGGCGGCGGACGGTGTCGGCGGACAGGATCCGCTCAAAACGAGATGCCAGGTCGGCGTTGGTCAGCTGGGCATTGGCGACCGCCTCCGTCGAGTTGGTCAGAGCCGCCAATCTGAGCCCGGCCGCGGCCAGCCGATCGAGTGCGGAGGCGACCTCCGGATGTGGTGGCAGCGCCCGCATCGTCGCCAGGATCGCATCCCGATCGGCGGCAGCCAGAGTGGTGCCGTGACGGCGGGCAACCATCTCCAGCGCGGCGCCGCCGATCGTACCGAAGTCGACGTACACCTCTGTGATCGTCGACACGAACGCCGATTGCAGCAACTGGCCGAACCACTCACGGCGAACCCCCGGGCTCCCGAAGGCGGCTGCGAACAGCGGGTCGAGGGCGGCCAGATCGAGCAGCGTCTCGTTGACATCGAACACACATACCCGCGCCATCGTCGCTCTCCATCACTACCGGTTTGCCAGCAGGATATGGCATGGCCGAGTGTCTGGGCTTCCAGGGCATGAGATCGACCGGATCGAACCGTGGGGCGCTAGCCCTCGTCTGTCTAGGCGTCGCCGGGCGAGCGGCGTGGGGTGTTCCTGCCCGGCCGGCGGCGGCGACGGCGTCGGCTGGGTTGACCTGAACCCTGATGCCGAGGCCGGTCGCCACGCCGCTTGTCGGGCCGGCCCTCTCCACGCCCCGAACCGGAGACCTCCCGGCGCGGCGACACCGACCGGCGCCGGTCGCCGGTCGTTGTCGTGTCCTGCGGGGTGACGGTCGCGATCCGCGGCGCTCCCAGAGTGCGTACCTCGGCCCGATCGACGCCCTGGGGCATCCCCAGCGCCCGCTGCATCCGCTGCGCCGACTGCACCTGGTCGTGCATAAGC
>JACDBE010000028.1 GCA_013695075.1 Acidimicrobiia bacterium | reverse complement strand
GCCCAGATCCCCCTGTGGATCGAGGCCCGCTCCACCGGTGAGCTTGCCGCCCAGGAGGCAGCCCGGCAGATGGCGCTGTCGACTGACTTCGACACCGGGGTGGCTGCGGCCGACGCCATTGCCCGCCAGATCGTGGTCAACCACGGGTGGGGAGAGGATGCCTACGAAGGGCTGGCGGTGACCGGTTCCATCACCCCCGGGTCGTCGGTGACGGCGTCGGTGACGGTGTATGTGCCGGCGATCGTGGTTCCCATGGTGGGTGACGTCGGTGGCGGCTTCTCCCGCACCTGGTCCCACACCGAGGTGATCGACAGCTTCCGGGGGGACCCATGAACCTGGAGCGGGGTTCGGTCACCATTTGGGGGATCGGTCTCATCGGGGTGCTGTTCGGGTTCGCCGGTCTCGCCGTCGACACTTGGCGGGTGTTCACCGAACGCCAAGCGTTGGCTGGGCTGGCGGACTCGGCGGCGGTCGCCGGCGCCAACGGTGTCGATGAGGACCTGTTCCGTGTCACCGGCGAGGTGGTCCTCGACCAGGCGGAGGCGGCGGGACTGGCCACCGACTACCTGGCGGGTCGTTCCGGTGACGCCACCGTCGCCATCGGGTTCCGCGACACCGGTATCGAGGTCACCCTGTCCGACACCGTCGACCTCACCCTGCTCACCTTCTTCCTCGGCGGCGAACCCGTCGACCTGCAGGTAATCGCCTACGCCAACCCGGCCCCACGCACCACCCCCGTCCCCTGAAGCGCCTCAACATGTCGCAACCTATGACGACGACGCCTGACACGGTATCCGTGCTACACTGATCCTGTGTCAAACTTGACGCTCAAAATAGACGCCGAGATGCTGAAACGGGCCCGAATTCGGGCACTGGACAACGGCACCTCGGTGAACGCCTTGGTGCGCCAGTTCCTTGAGGACTACGCCGGCACCGACGATCGGCGGCGCGCCGTGGAGAGATTCCTCGATATCGGCGCTCGGGCGACCACCGGTAGCGACGGTCGGGGACGGACCTGGGAGCGCGACTCGCTCTACCAGGAACGATCGCGATGGCCTCATTCATAGACACCAACGTCGTGGTGTATGCCTACGACCACGGGTCGCCGGGTAAGCAGGAACGGGCCGCCCACCTGCTCGGCGTCCAGGCCGATGACGTGGTCATATCTACTCAGGTGCTCAGCGAGTTCTACTGGGTGGTCACCCGCAAGCTGGCGCCACCCCTCGATGAGGCGGAGGCGCGCCACGCAACCCGGCTGCTGGCGGCGTTGCCGGTGGTGGCCGTTGACCGCGCCCTGGTACTAGCGGCGGTGGACACGTCCCGCGATCATCGCCTAGCTCTGTGGGACGCCTTGATCGTCGAGGCGGCGGTCCGATCTGGGTGCGACCGTCTGGTCACCGAGGACCTCGACCACGGGGCGGTGATCCGCGGCGTCCGGATCGAAGACCCCTTCCGGTAGCTGGAAGTTCGACCGGGACCGCTGGAGCGGCTCGCAGCAGCCGATGGTGATCGTGGCTGGGGGATCGTCCGGGTCGTTCGAGCTGAGCTGGACCTGGGAACTCGGAACGGTTGCCTCCCCCTATGGGCCGGCGGTCAGCGCTTCTTCAGGCGGAACATGCCGCCATCGATCGTCTCGCCGTGCTCCCCGTGCTCGCCGCCGACGGTGATGTTGTCCCAGTCGACAAGCTTGAAGTCAGCTCCCAACAGGTCGTCAATCTGCTGGAGGCGTCTCTGCCCGGTTGCGTCGCCCTCCAGCCGCATGATCAGGATCAGTGAGCCGCCGGGTTTGGTCCACCGTTTGACGTTGGCGGCGTACATCCGGCCGAGTTCCGGCGCGATCTCGTGGAGGCACCCCCGGTCAAGGACCACGTCGTAAGGTTCGGCGTGGTGGGCGCGGGGCTTGGTGACGTCGACGACACTGAACGAGAGACCCGGAACGTCGGCGTACTGCTTGTCGGCGCGGGCTATGGCGGATTTGGAAAAGTCCATACCGTGGATCGTCAGGCCCTGGCCGGCCACCCATGCCTCGTTGGACCCGTCGCCACAGCCGAGGGAGAGCACTCGCATCCCCGGCTCGAGCCAGCCGTCCTCGACATTTCGCCGTATCTCGTTACCGACCTCGGCCACATGCCAGGCCCAGCGGGCTCCCTCGGCCTTCGTCGACTGCCATCGACTCTCCCAACTCCGCTTCCCGGCCCATCGCCTGAGCATGCGTTGCATCAGTTTCTCTCCCCTGCGTCGCCTCCCGGTATGGGGATACTACGGTGCCTGCCGGGACTACGAGCAGGTCAGGATGGGTCGATGGGGGGCAACCGGATGACCTCCCCCGGGAAGATGAGGTCGGGATCACCGGACCGGATCACGTCCCGGTTCGTCTCGATCAGCCGCAGCCAGTACTGGCAGATGTCGGCGACGGTGGGGTTGGCGGCACCGTTATCGCCAAGGTGTCCGGCGGCGATGGACCACAGGTGGTCCCCTTTAACCACGGTGTACCGCTTGGCGCCGCTGGACGCAGACCGGGCCGTGGTCCCCGTGGGGCGCCGCTCGTCGAGCATGAACGGCGGTACTGGGGGAGGTGCCGGATCGACCTCGGATGCGGGATCCGGAGGCACCGCCGCCGGGGCACCGTGTTGGGTGAGCAGGAACGGCGGCAGCGGCGAGTCGGGCTCGTTGGCGGCGTAAGCCACGGCGATCGCCGGTGCCGGCTCGGTAGCGGCGGCGATGGTCGGTGCCGCCGTCGGGCTCACCGCCAGCGTCACCGTCGCCACCCGCAACGCCAATCGCCGTACGGCCGGAACACCGAAGCGCGACACCGACCGAGCTAGGTGGCGCCGGCCGACGAGCAGCGCCAAGCCGGTGACGGCCGTGCTGGCAAACACCCACAGGGCACACAATCGGATCGCCATCGCCGCCAGGGCAGCCATTGCCGTTTCCGGCGAGGTAGTCCCCAGCCAATCCCATTGATCGTCCCAGTCAACGGCCGGCGGTCCCAGCAGTTCCACCACGGCCAGCACCAGCACCGGGGCGGCAAGCCACGCCACCCAAACAGGGGCCGTATCGACCGGGCGCATCGTGGTTGCCATGGGGCAGCACGATACCACTGAATAACGAAAAAATCAATAAGAGATCGTAAAAAATCGACAAGCGCAGCGAGGTACCGTCACCAACAGCAGCGTCACCAACAACATCGCCGCCATCGAGGGCGGTGGGTTGTGGAACTCGGCGACGGGGACCATGACCGTGGTCAATACGGTGATCGCCGGCAACCAGGCTCCCGTTGGGCAACGTGTTCAACGACGGAGGAACCTTCACCATCGACGGGGGTCCGCGTCAGAGCGAACCTTGAGCGTCTCACCCCGCATACCGTGGCGAAACGCTCAAGGTTTGGCTTCGCCGCAGATCTGCCCGGGAACGGGGGTTCTAGGCTGGCGTTCCCACCCCCGGGAGGGTCCTTCCTGTACCGCACCACACCGTTTCACCAACGGGTCGAACCGGCCAACACCACCGGTCTGTGGAGCCACTGGGCCGGCTACCTGGCGGCCGACAAGTACCAGCTGTCGGAGAAGTTCGAGTACCTGGCGGTGCGCAACGCCGTTGGCGTGTTCGACACCTCGCCGCTGTACAAGTACCGCATCAGCGGGCCGGGGGCCGAGCGCTATCTGTCCGGGGTGCTCACTCGCAACATCCGCCGCTGCCGGCCCGGTCAGGCGCAGTACACGGTGTGGTGTGACGACCGGGGCTTCGTCGTCGAGGACGGGGTCGTGCTGCGCCACAGTTCCGACGAGTTCCTGCTCACCGCCGCCCGTCCCAACCTGTCCTACCTGCGCAACCTGGTGGGCTACGAGGCGGTGGAGATCGAGGACGTGTCAGAGCAATGGGGGATCCTGGCGGTACAGGGGCCGGCGGCGCGCACCGTCCTCGAGCCGCTGGCCGCCGAGATCGCATCACTGGGTTTCTTCGATCTGGCCCCGGTGAAGGTGGCGGCCACCGCCGTCACCGTCTCCCGCACCGGGTACACCGGGGGACTTGGCTACGAGATCTGGGTGCCGGCAGAAGATGCGGTGGCGGTGTGGGACGACGTCGCCGAGGCGGGCAAGGGGCACGGGTTGCTCCCCTTCGGCCAAGTGGCCCTGCTCATGGCCCGCATCGAGGCCGGGCTGCTGCTCATCGACATCGACTTCGAGTCGAGCCGGTTCGCCTTCAACGACGAGCACCGCTCCACCCCGCTGGAGCTGGGGCTGGGGTGGATGGTGCGCGACCTCGACGACGACGACGACCGCCCCTTTGTCGGGCGCAACGCCATCATCACGGAACGGGCCGAGAAGACCTCACGGTGGAAGATCACCGGGCTCGTGGTCGACTGGCGCCAGTACGAATCCATGTACACCGACGCCGGGCTGCTCCCCCCCAAGGACCACATCCCGGTCACCGAGGAGTTCATGCTCTACGGCGAGGAGGGGGAGCGGGTGGGGTACGCCACAAGCTTCATGTACTCGCCAATGCTGCAGCGCCACATCGCCATCGCCAGGGTCCTCCCCCACCTGGCCGCCGCCGGCACCAGGGTCGATCTCGAGGTCACCGTCAACCACCGCTACGAGCGGGTGGGCGCCACCGTCGCCCGGATGCCGCTGTACAACCCGGCCCACAAGACGGCCTGAGGAACCGCATGCCCACCGCCCGCAGCTACGACGCCATCGTCATCGGAGCCGGCCACAACGGGCTGATCAACGGCGCCTACCTGGCCAGGGCCGGGCTGCGCACCCTGATCGTGGAGCGGCGCCATCTGGTGGGCGGGGCGGCCATAACCGAGGAGCTCATCCCCGGGTTCCACTTCACCACGTTCTCCTACGCCCTGTCGCTGCTCCGCCCCGACATCATCCACGAGCTGGAGCTGCCCCGCTTCGGGTTCATGCCGCTGCTGATGCCCTCCGGGTTCGCCCCGGCGGAGAACGGCGACCACCTGCTCCTGGGCACCGACCGTTTTCACAACCTGCACCAGATCGCCCGGCGCAGCCCGGCGGACGCCGACGCCTACGAGCAGTACGAGCACGACGTCACCCAGGTGTGCCAGGCGATCAAGCCGCTGCTCGACCGGATCCCGCCGGACATCTTCTCCAAGGACCCCGACGAGCTGATGGCGATGGCCGCCCTGGCGGGGCATCTGCGCTCGCTGGAGCCACGAGTGCTGCACAACGCGGTGCGGTTGTTGACCGGGTCGGCGGCGGACTTCCTCGACGACTATTTCGAGGACGAGCTGCTCAAGGGCTACCTGGCGTCATCTTCGATCATCGGCTCCAAGGTGGGACCCCGGTCGCAGGGCTCGGGTCTGGTGCTGCTTTACCACAAGCTGGGCGAGCACGACGGCTCGTTCGGGTCGTGGGCGTTCCACAAGGGGGGCAACGGCGGGTTCACCCAGGTGCTGGCTCGTGCTGCCGAGGGCTTCGGCGCCGAGATCCTGCTCGACGCACCGGTGGGAACCGTCATCACCCGCCACGGTCGCGCCGCAGGTGTCGCCCTCGACGACGGCACCGAGCTGGAGGCAACCACCGTGGTCAGCTCGCTCGACCCGCGCCGCACGTTCTTGGAGCTGGTCGACCCCAGGGAGTTGCCCACCGACCTGGTGGAGAACATTCGCAGGTTCAAGTTCCAGGGGACGTCGGCCAAGGTCAACTTTGCCCTCGACGGGTTGCCGGTGTTCCCCGGGCTGCCCGTTGATGGCGCCCACTTCCGCGGGTTCACCAACATCGGGCCCTCGATCGACTACCTGGAGCGGGCCTACGACGACGCCAAGTACGGGTGGTACTCGACTCGCCCCTATATCGACGCCGCCGCCCAGTCGACCATCGACCCCGACATGGCGCCCCCGGGCAAGCACGTCATGTCGTGCTTCGTGCAGTACGCGCCGTACAAGCTGGCGGGCAGCGATTGGGACACCGAGCGCGAGGGCTTCGGCGACACCGTGCAGGCCCAGCTGGAGTCGTACTTCCCGGGCTTCGGCGATCTGGTGCTGCACCGCGAGGTCGTGACGCCGCTCGACATCGAGCGCACCGTCGGCCTCACCGAGGGCAACATCTTCGCCGGGGAGTTCCTGGCGCCGCAGATGTACTTCTTCCGTCCCGCTCCCGGGTGGAGCCGCTACCGCACGCCGATCGACGGGTACTACCAGTGCGGCTCCGGGACCCACCCGGGCGGCTGCGTCATCGGTGGGCCGGGCCGGCTGGCCAGCCGCCAGATCCTCCGCGACGCGCGGCCCTGAGTCAGAGCCTGTCCATGTTGCCGCACG
>JACDBE010000369.1 GCA_013695075.1 Acidimicrobiia bacterium | reverse complement strand
TCGGTCGCCGCCGCCCTTCGACCAGCGATCGCCCGTGGCGTCCTGCTGCGGCCGTGGTGGCCGCGCCCCACCTGGTAGCCTCCGGGGAGGATGACGTCAGGGGCCGTGGGGTTTCTCGAAGTTCTCGAAAGGTTCGCGCCGGGCACCAAGCTGCGCGATGCCGCCGAGCTGGTATTGCGCCAGCGCAGCGGAGCCTTGCTCGTCCTCGGCTCCGGGGCTGAAGTCGATGCGGTGTGCAGTGGTGGCTTCGAGCTCCGCAACGCCGAGTTCACCGCCCAGCGGGTCGCCGAGTTGGCCAAGATGGACGGGGGCATCGTGGTGTCCGATGATGCCTCGTTCATCATCCGGGCCAACGTCCAGTTCATACCCGATCCGGCCATCGAGACCAGCGAGACGGGAACCCGCTTCCGCACCGCCGAGCGACTCGCCAAACAGCTTGCGGTCCCCGTACTGGCGGTCAGTGAGGAACAGCGGGTGGTCGCCGTGGTGTTCACCGGCAAAAACCAGTTCACCTTGCGCAGTCCCAACGAGCTTCTCGCCGAGGGCAACCAGAACCTGATGGCGCTCGAGCGGTTGCGACGGCAACTGGTCGATGCCGAGGATCGGCTCACCCGGCTCGAGGTCGACGACGGGGTGACGGTGCGCGATGTCGCCCTGCTGCTGGCGCGAGCCGCCCTGGTGCGGCGGATGGGAGCGCAGATCAGGCGGATCGTGGTCGAACTGGGGGGTGCCGGCGACCTGATCTCGATCCAGGCAACCGATCTGGGGGAGGGGGTGGACAGCGTGCTGCAAATGGTCTGCGACGACTATGCCGAGCGTCCGATGGCCCCGGGAGAGGCCAGCGCCATGCTGCGCACGGTACCCGACGAGTCCCTCAAGGACCTGGCCGTCGTCGCCGAGGCCCTGCGCCTCGGCAGTCTCGACCAGCCGATCCGCCCTCGAGGGGGCCGCGCCTTGCAACGAGTGTCACGACTGCCGGACTCCGTGAAGAGCGCCCTGCTGGACCATTTCGGGACCCTGCAAAAGCTGCTCCACGCCTCCGCCAGCGAGCTTGCCGAGGTCGAGGGAGTGGGACGGACCCGGGCCAACCAGCTGCGTGGCCACCTCGACAGGCTGCTCCAGCAGGCCACCCCATTCGGTCTGGTCGACTGAGAGGGCGGGCCAGGGCGGGGCCTGTCCCTCGCCGCCGATGCCGGAGCCAACCCGGCGCCCAGGTACAATGCCGCTTCCGACCCGCACGAGAAGGCTGTTACGTGGCCGACAAGCAATCGAGCGCCAGCACCAAGCGTTCGGCGACGTCGCGGGCACGAGCAACGTCCTCGAAGAAGCCGACGACCGAGCCCGCCAAGAAGCCAGCGGCCAAGAAGCCGGTGACCGGTCGGACCACCACATCTAGCGCCGCCAAGACGGCAACCTCGGCCAGCGGTAGCGCTGCGCCGCCCAAGAAAGCGGCGGATACCAAGAAGCCAGCCACGGCCAACAAGGCGGCAGGCCCGGCAGCGGGCACGGCGCCCACCACCAAGAAGCCGGCCGCGGCCAAGAAGGCGGAAACTAAGAAGGTGACTCCGGCCGAGAAGGCGGAAACCAAGAAGGTGGCCGCGGCCAAGAAGGTAGCCGACGCCAAGACGACAGCCGACACCAAGGCAGCGGATGCCGGCAACGGCGCCGCTGCCAGGAAGGCCGATGGTGCCGCCTCCCCCAAGCGACA
This sequence comes from Acidimicrobiia bacterium, assembly GCA_013695075.1. Taxonomy (GTDB): domain Bacteria; phylum Actinomycetota; class Acidimicrobiia; order Spongiisociales; family UBA5794; genus JACDBE01. The sequence continues at coordinate 3,343 of JACDBE010000369.1, read as the reverse complement.
AGCGGCTGGCAAGGATGCCGAGGCGGCGACGGCAACGGCGGGCGGCACCGGGAACGACGCTACAAAAGCGCGCAGCGGTGGGTCGAAGCCGCCCCCTTTCGTGGTTGGCGACAAGGTGGTGTACCCGCACCATGGGGCCGCCACCATCACCGCTGTCGAGCAGGTCGACATGGGCGGGGAGCAACGACCGTATTTCGTGCTCGAGGTGGCCACCGATCAGCTCATCGTGCGGGTACCCGTCGACGGAGCGATTGACCTCGGGGTCCGGCCGGTGATCTCGACCAATGTGGCCCGCAAGGTGTTCGCCACTTTCCGCGACGAGCCGCAGGAGGCGGGGGCCAACTGGTCCCGTTGGTACAAGCTGCTTACCGAGAAGATCAACAGTGGCGACATCTTCCAGGTGGCCGAGGTGGTGCGGGACCTCACCTACGCCCAGCAGGTGAAGGGGATCTCCCCGGCCCTCAAGCGGATGCTGGCCAAGGCGCGGCTGATCATTGTCAGCGAGTTGCGTTTCGCCCTCAAGCTCGACGAGGAAGACGCCATCCGTCGCCTCGATCGAGCGCTCCCCCGGGTGGACGAACCGGTCGAGCTCTGACCAAGGCGTCGATGCGTACCGGATTCGGGGTCGACGCCCACCGTTTTGCGGCATCGGGCGTGGTGATCCTGGCCGGGGTCGTGGTTGACGACACCCGAGGCGTCGAAGCGACCTCAGATGGCGACGTGGTGGCTCATGCCGTTACCGACGCCCTGCTCGGTGCGGTGGCGCTGGGAGATCTGGGGGACCACTTCCCCTCGTCGGAGCCGCAATGGCGCGGCGCTGACTCCTTGCGCATGCTGGGCGCCGTCGTCCACCTGGTGGGGGGGCGGGGGTTCGCGGTGTCGTCCGTCGATGTCACCGTCGTCGCCGAGGCGGTGCGGGTGTCCGCGCACCGCGCCGAGATGCGGGCCAACCTTGCCCGTTGCCTCGAGGTCGACGTCGACACCGTCTCGGTAAAGGCGACCACCACCGACGGGCTCGGCTGGCTGGGTGCCGACGAAGGCATAGCCGCCACCGCCGTGGTGACCGTGGCACCCGTCGCCATGTAATCGGCGTAGGGAGGGCTCAGTCACCGGCTCGCTTACCAGGGGTGGTTGACGTCGACGAGTTTCACCTGCCCAGGTCGAGCTGGCGCGCCAGCTCGTCGTTAGCCCGGGCTCGGGTCCGGCCACTCGACCACGCTCGAGCAGCTCCGCCAGTGGTTCCGGGGACGCTCGGTACCATGCCGCTATGGACGTCTTCAACACATTGGGTCGCCGCCGCCAGCCGTTCCAGCCGCTCCAGCCGGGCCGAGTGGGCATCTACGTGTGCGGTCCCACCGTGCAGGCGCGGCCCCATGTCGGTCACGGCCGGGCCGCCGTGGCCTTCGATGTCGTCCGGCGTTACCTCACCTGGTCCGGGTACGAGGTGGTCTATGTGCAGAACGTCACCGACATCGAGGACAAGATCATCGCCGCCGCTGCCGCCGAAGGGGCCGATCCCCAGGTGCTGGCCAAGCGCAATGCCGAGGTCTTCGCCGCCGCCTACCTGCGGCTCGGGGTGCGGGCTCCCGACATCGAACCGGCTGCAACCGATCACATCGCCGAGATGGTGCAGCTCATCGCCACTTTGATCGCTGCCGGCCACGCCTACCCGGCCGGCGGTGATGTCTACTACGCGGTGCGCAGCTACGACGGCTACGGCAAGTTGTCAGGGCGCCGCCTCGACGATCTGATCGCCGGGCCTCGGATCGAACCGGGCGAGCACAAGCGCGACCCGCTCGACTTCGCCCTGTGGAAGGCGGCCAAGGCGGGTGAGCCTTCCTGGGACTCGCCGTGGGGCCCCGGCCGGCCGGGGTGGCACATCGAATGCTCGGCGATGGCCCGCCTTTATCTGGGGCATACCTTCGACATCCATGCCGGGGGCGCCGACCTGATCTTCCCTCACCACGAAAACGAGATCGCCCAATCGGAGGCTGCCACCGGCACGCCCTTGGCCCGGTATTGGCTGCACAACGGGATGGTCAACCTTGGTGGCGAGAAAATGGCCAAGTCCACGGGACACGTTGTCGACCTCATCGAGGCCCTCGACACCTACCCTCCCCAGGCCGTTCGGCTGTTCTACCTGCGCACTCACTACCGCAAGCCGCTCGACTTCACCACCGCCGCCCTCGAGGATTCCACCGCCTCGTTGGACCGGCTGTGGGCGTTTCGGCGTCGGGCGGGCGACCCCGGTAGCTCACCGGCCCACCCGGCGACCATTGCCGCCTTTCGATCGGCGATGGACGACGACTTCGACGCCGCCGGCGGGCTGGGTGTCCTCTTCGAGGCGGTGCGCATCGGCAACCGTCTCCTCGACGCCGACGAAGACGCCTCTGCGCTGGTGGCCGCTTACGACGAGCTGGCGGATCTGCTCGGCCTGTCCGAAGTTCGCGGTGGCATCGATGACCTCGCCGAGGAGCTCGGGGCGCTCGGCGCACGCTTCGGGGTGAGCGCAGACGCCCCGGAGACCGTCCTTGCCGGACTCCTCGCGATCAGGGCCGGCGCCCGTGACCGCCAGGATTGGGCCACCGCAGACGCCGTTCGCGCCGCCTTGGCGGACCTGGGCCTTGTCGTCGAAGACGGCACCGACGGTCCGCGATGGCATCGCTCATGAGGTGACCGGCGGGGTGGCATGAGCGGCGACGGGTTCGGCGGCGAGGTCGAGGGACTGCACGCGGTAGCCGAGGCGGTCGCCAGCGGGCGAGTGCGCCGGCTCACCGTGGAGACCGGTCGGCTGCGCCATGACGACTACCGCCGGCTGGTGGAGGACGCCGAGGCGGCGGGAGCCATCGTCACCCGGGTTGACGACGCCCGGGCCCTGGCGGCCACCGGGGCGCCGCAGGGCGTCGTCGCCCGGTGCCGTCCCATCCCCTACACGGACCTCGCCGAGGCCGTCCGGCTCGCTAATCCGGCGGCCCTGCTGGTGCTCGACCACCTGGAGGACACCCGCAACCTGGGGGCATTGGCGCGATCGGCACGGGCAACGGGGGTACCGGCCATGGTGGTCGCCGAGCGCCGCTCCGCCCCCGTCGGCGCGTCTGCGTTCAAGGCCGCAGCCGGTGCCCTGGAGCACGTCGCCGTGTGCCGGGTGGGATCGGTGGCGGACGCCATGGCACGCCTGCGCAAGGCCGATGTGTGGCTCGTCGGGCTCGACGGCGGCGCACCGCGATCGATCCTCGGGTTGGAACTGCTCGCCGAACCGGTGGCCATCGTGCTCGGCGCCGAAGGTGAGGGCATCTCCCGGCTGGTGAGCGAACGCCTCGACGTGACCGCTCGCATCCCCATG
>JACDBE010000366.1 GCA_013695075.1 Acidimicrobiia bacterium | reverse complement strand
CGCCAATGCCGGGCACAACCTCCCCTACGTGCGCCGCGCCGTCGGGGTGAAGGAACTGCGGGCAACCGGCATGCCTCTGGGGCTGATGCCAGGCATGGTCTACGACGAACACCGGTACGACATGGCGTCGGGAGAGGTCATGGTGCTGACCAGCGACGGGATCACCGAGGCGCACAACCCGGACGGAGAGATGTACGGGTTCGCCCGGCTCATGGACCTGGTGGCGACGAGACCGGCGGACGACGACATGGTCGGGCTGGTGGTCGGCGAACTGGAGGGGTTCACCGGAGCCGGCGCCGAGCAAGAAGACGACATCACCCTGGTCGTGGTGACCCGGTCGCCGTCGGCCCAGGACTCGGCGGCAACCTTTGAGCGCTCCACCAGGGTGCTGGCACGGTTCACCGTGCCCAGCGAAGAGGGGAACGAGCGGATCGCCATCGACCGGCTCACGGCCGCCGTCGATCCGCTCCGGCTCGACCACAGCCGTCTCGAGCGGCTGAAGACCGCCGTCGGCGAGACGGTCATGAACGCCATCGAGCACGGGAACGAGGGCCGCCCTGAGCTCGAGGTCGACGTCGAGGTCAGCGCCAGCGACGGTGAGGTCCGGGTGAGGGTGACGGACAAGGGCGGCGACAAGATGATGCCCGAGGCGGCCACCCCCGACCTCGAGGCGAAGTTGGCCGGGACCCAGACGCCCCGAGGTTGGGGCCTCTTCCTGGTCGAGCAGATGGTCGACGAGGTGCGGTCGACGAACGAGGGAGGGGACCACACGATCGAGCTCGTCATGAACCGGGAAGGAGTGTCGTGATGGAGAGCACGTTCGAGGCGACGGTCTCGAGGATGCCGGACGGGACCGTGGTGGTCATGGGCGGGACGGTGAACCGGGCCGCCAAGCAGGCGCTCGAGGCCGCCTACGCGGAGGCGACGTCGTCGTCAGGTCGGGTCCTGCTCGACTTCCGAGGAGTCGACTACATCAACTCGACCGGCATTGCAGTGATCGTGGGGGTGTTGGCCATGGCCAGGGCGGAGGGTCGAGAAGTGGGGGCCTTCGGCCTCACCGACCACTACCGGAAAGTGTTCACGATCACCCGTCTTGCCGACTTCATGACCCTGTACGACGATGAGACAGCCGCATCCGCGGCTCGGTGAGAGGGGGAACCATGCCAACCGCCAACGTGACCATGACCGTCCGGGACGCCACACCCAAGGTACGGGTGATCGACATCCAGGGCGAGGTCACCGGCTTCTCCGAGAAGGAGATCGCCGCAGCGCACGAGGAGGCGGCAGCGGGCGGCGTCGACGCCGTCGTGCTCAACTTCGAGGGCCTCGACTACATGAACAGTGGCGGTATCGGGCTGCTGGTGACCACGCTCATCCGCGCCAAGCGCAGCGGGCACCGGTTGATGGCCTATGGGCTGACCGACCACTACTGCGAGATCTTCGCCCTCACCCGTCTCGACGAGGCGATCGAGCTCTTCGACACCGAGGACCAGGCGCTCGAGGCGATTTGAGAGGGTGGGCCGACCGGAGGTGGGTGTTGGTCGAAGACGTCAGTGGCAGATCGCCCACCGTGGCCGGGTCTGGCCATCATCGCGCCGCGAACCGGGCCCGCCGTCGGCTGAACACCGCAGCCGCGTTCCTCGTCCTGGTGGTGGGGGCGACGTGCCTGGTCTTCCTCGCCGTCAGTGCAATCGGCCGCGGGGCCCAGTCCGATCACCTGCTGGTACTGGCGGCGGTGGTGTTCACCATCGTCGGCGCGCTCATTCTGCACCGTGCCGACGGGAACCGTGTGGGGTGGGTGATGGCGGCGTCGGGTCTGGCGTTGTTCGCCGGGGGCGTCGCCGACGTACTCGCCGACCTGCTCGCCGACGGCGGTCGGTGGGTGGAGGCGATCTCCGGCGCTCTCTGGTTGTCCTGGTTCGTGCTCGTCGGTCTGCTGATGTACCTCTTCCCCACCGGCCGGGCGGTGACGCCGAGGTGGCGCTGGGTCGGTTGGTTGGGCATGGTGCTGGCGGCGATGAGCCTCAGCTATGTCGTCAGCGACCAGCTGTGCCTCGCGGGCGGGTCGGACGGTTGCGTGACCTGGGTGGACAACCCGATCGGCATCGACGGGGTGCCTAACCCCGAGTACGGGGAGCTCTCCGCGATCGGCCTCGCCGGCCTCGTCGGGTTCACCCTGCTCGCCGCCGCCTCCCTCGTGGTCAGGTTCGTCCGTTCCCGTGGGGTGGAGCGCCTCCAGCTGAAGTGGTTCGCCGCCGCCGTGGTTGGCCTGATCGGAGCGACCATCGTGGATAACATTCTCGGGAAAGGGGCCACGATGCCGGCGTTCGCAGTGTTGTGGGGTCTCGCCGTCGTGGCGCTCCCGGTCGCCATCGGTGCCTCGATCCTGAGGTACCGGCTCTACGAGATCGATCGCATCGTCTCGAGAACGGTGACCTACCTCTTGGTGGTGGGCCTGCTGGCCGCGGTCTATGCGGGCGCCTTCATCCTGGTGACCCGGATCCTGCCCACGCAGAGCGACCTCGGTGTGGCTGCCGCCACCCTGGGGGTGGCCGCGTTGTTCAACCCGGTGCGCCGTCGGATCCAGACGATGGTGGATCGGCGCTTCAACCGGTCCCGCTACAACACGCAGAGGGTGATGGACGACTTCTCGGCGTCCCTCCAGGATCGGATCGACTCCGCCAGCCTGGTCGACGGCTGGGTGGGAGTGGTGGCGGACACGATGCAACCGGCCCGGCTGTCGGTGTGGATCCGGTGACGGAAGAGCGGCGCCGCTCGATGTCGGCCAACGGCAGCGGCGGCGGGCGCGGGCCTGAGGGGCGTTACGACACGATCGACTGTGCTCTGCCGGGTCGGCGTTCCTGCCCGTAACGATGGCGGAACGCCGGCGTGGTGTCCTGGGTGTCATCGGAGAAAGGACCGAAGTGACCGAGCCGAGGAACACGGACAGCTGGGCAGCGCCGGTCGACGCCTTCCACGTCGGGGAAGTGGCCGAGGGTGCGCGCAAGGGGAACGTCGAAGGGCGCAAGCCCACTGGACCATTGCAGGGTTTCGGCCGGCTCTGGCAGAAGACCTACGAGGTCCGGATGCCGGGCCCCACCCCCGAAGTAGTGATCGCCACCTGGAAGGAGAACTTCGGACAGTTCTGGTACCCGTCCAACAAGTTCTACGCACCGGCCGGAGGGATCGCTCCCGGCGAGGTGGCGGTGATCGGCGGAGGAAAGGGGCCGACCAAGGTCACCTCGGGCGTCCGGGTCATCTATGCCGATGAGCGTTCCTGGTCATACATGACACCAGAGGGACATCCGTGGGCCGCCATCATCACCTTCAGCGCCCACGAAGGGGACGACGGGGCCACCGTGGCCAGGATCCATCTCCTCGTCCGGGCCAACGACCCGCTCTACGAGATGAGCTTCAAGCTCTACACCTCGAAGCTAGAGGACAAGATCTGGAACCACACCTTGACGCAGGTGGCCTCGCACTTCGGCGTCGCCGAACCGAGGATCGAGTCCTCCGTGGTGCTGATCGACAGGAAGCGGCAGTGGAACCAGGTGTCCAACCTGTGGAAGAACTCGGCCGTGCGGACGCTCCTCCACCGTGACCGATAGACCCGTTGGCGATCGGCCTCGAGCCGCACCGCCCCTCGTATCGTGAGCAGCGGTCCCCTGCTCGGGTCAGGGGTGGACGGCCACGGCCGCCCTTGTCGCCCTTCGGTCGTCGCCGTTGGGCTATCCCGGCGCCGAGAGTACACCACACCGATCCTCTGTGCCCCCCCTGTGCCGCAACGGTAGGTGAACTAGGGGAGACGGGGAGAACGTGAGAGTAACGGGGTTTGCTTGTCCTGTAAGGGTTTCCAGGGTGACCCGTTGCCCCGTAAGGGTTCCGGAACCGCCCCGCAGCGGACTGTTAATCCGCAGGTTGAGGGTTCGAGTCCCTCCCCCGGAGCCAACAGACAGCCCAGAAACCCGTGTGCGACAAGGGTTTCCGGCTTCATGATCTCTCGAGTTGAACAGGCGGTTCGGCTCGATCACTACCGATGCTGGACATGGACGGGCACAGGACCGGCATAAGAGCCAAGCAGAGATTTCGCGACCTGTCCCAATAGCATCGCTCCCGACGAGATCGCGGCGGGCCACTGCGTCGCGCTCAGCCGCCCCGTGGAGTTGGGGCGCCTGCTCGACAGCTGCGCGCGCGCACCGGTGAGCTAAAACATGGACGCCGTACGACGCGACAAGAGCAAGTTGTGCGTTCGGCACCCTGGCTGCCGCTGTTCGACGAGCTCTCGGACCCGCTGACGGTAGCGCGTGTGGCGGCCGCGCTCGAGAGGTCCTCGCGACGCAGTCACTCGCAGGAATTGACGAATTGCGGGTGCGGTGCAGGAGCGGGCGCGGAGCCTGGTTGCCAAGTTGATGACTGGGTTACCGTGGTCGAACGGCTTCGGCCGGTTGGAGACGGGCCGCACGTGCGGCGGGATAGAGCCCGGCGAGAGCGCCGACGAGTACGGCGAGGGTCGTCGCGGCGGCCAATACCTTCGGTGGCATAACGACGGGCCAGTCACGGTTGGCGGCGAAGACTACGGTGATCCCGCCACCGATGGACACCCCGACGAGGCCGCCTATCCCGGATAGGACGATGGCCTCGAGCAGGAACTGGGCGCGGATGTGGCGGCGGGTGGCACCAAGGGCGCGGCGTAGGCCGATTTCGCTGCGCCGCTCCAGCACGGCTATCACCATCACGTTGGCGATGCCAACTCCGCCGACGAGTAGTGCGACGGCACCGAGTCCGAGCAGGAGAGCGGTGAACGTGGTGTTGACCGCGGCGCGAGCAGCTAGAGCGTCGGAGGGGCGGCTGATGCGCACTGCTTCGGGCGATTCGGGGTTGGCGGTACGGGGCAGGACGCCGCGGATGTCGTCGATCGTGTCGGGTCGAGTCCGAACGTACACGGTGGTGGTGCGGACACTGGTCGGCTCTGCGCCAAGCACCTTCTCTGCTGCGGGGAATCCGATGAGCGCCGTGCTGTCGATTTCCGGTGCCAGAGGCAGAGGCTGGAGGACGCCTACGACGGCAAACCAGTTCTCGCCAAGCCAGACCGACGGATGTTCCTCCAGGCCGTCGATTCCGAGGCGTCGGGCCGCGATCGCGCCCAGGACGACGGCGGGGTACTCGGTTGACGCGTTGTCGAGGAACCGTCCGCCGGCCAGCTGGCCTTGCAGCGTATCGAGCAATGAGACCTCCGTCGCAGCGACCCTAATGCCGCCGGTCTGTGAGCTTGGTACGTAGTCGGTCCGCCGCACGGTGGCCTTCAGTTCGGCGGTGGCGGCCGCCTGCTCGACGGCGCCGACACGACGGATGGCGCCCGGTGCGCTCACTGGCAGCGCCGTCTCCGCGCCTAGGTAGGACTGGCCCGGCTTGACGGTGAGTAGATCGGTGCCCAGGGCGTCGAGGGTTGCGAGCAGATCAGCCTGGCTGGACGTGGACACGCCGAAGACGGCGACCATGGCGGCGATGCCGATGGCGACACCGGCACCGGTGAGCGTTGCTCGCAGGCGTCGGGTACGCAGGCTTGTGAACGCGATAGCCAGTCCGTCCCTGGTTCGCAGCCGGCTGACGGGTGTGGAGCCGCTCATTGCGGTGCCCCAGTCCCTGAGTCCGATTCGATGCGCCCGTCTCGGATGGTCACGACGCGGTGCAGTGCGCTGGCAAACGCGAGGTCGTGGGTGACGACCCCGATGGTGGCCCCGTCCCGGTGCAGATCGTGGAGCAGCTGCACGAGCTGCTGACCGGTGGAGTGGTCGACGTTGCCGGTCGGCTCGTCAGCGAGGACGATCGAGGGGTCGCCGACGAGCGCCCGCGCAATGGCGACTCGCTGCTGTTCCCCTCCGGACAGCTCTCCGGGTCGGTGGCGGGCACGATGGCCGAGCCCCACCCGTTCCAGCGCGGCGAGGGCGCGTGCCCGGCGGTCCGCTGCCGGCATCCCTCGGTAGATCAACGCGGTGGCCACGTTGCCCAATGCGCTGAGCCCGTCGATCAGGACGAACTGTTGGAACACGAATCCGATGCGACGGCCGCGCAGCGAGGACAGCCGAGCGTCACTCAGCCGCGAAACGTCGTCTCCGTCGATCCGAACCACCCCGGACGTCGGGCGGTCGAGGGCACCAGCTAGGTTGAGCAGGGTCGACTTGCCCGAACCGGATTGACCGACGATGGCGAACAGCTCACCCGGGTTCACGCGCAGACCCACACCGTCGATCGCCCGGACGGGCGGGAAAGCCGGATAGGTCTTCACAACGTCCACCAGCTCGACGACGGGGACGGGCTCGTCCGCGGCGCGAATCGCCCGATCGGTCACGATGGAACCACCACGTCGTCTCCAGCGCTGATGTCGCCGGTGATCTCGACCAGCAGATCGGCGAACCGGCCGGGTTCCACGGTGACCAGCTCGGTGCCGCCGGCGGTGACCCGTTCGACGGCGTAGCCACCGTCGGCCGACGCCAGAAGCGCCCCGACAGGCACTACCAGCACGTCCTCGGCCAGCACTCGTTCGATCTCGACTACGACCGGAACGATCTCGAAGTTCCCGGCTGGCACGGAGCCGCCGGCCTCGGACCGCCCGTCACCTGCGCCACCGACGACCGGCACCACCTCGACCTCGATGGTCGGGCCGGTGTCAGGACCCGTAGCGGACACGACCCGGCCGATCGACCGTATGACCCCGTTCATCCGGGTGCGATCGGGTAGGTGGATCACAACCGGCGACCGCTCGGACATGCCGACGAGGCCGGCAGGATCGACGTCCATGATGACGACCTGGCGGGTGCCGGTCGCATGGGCCAAGACCTGCCCGGCGCCGACACCCGTCCCGGGTTCAGTTTCCACGGTGCCGACCCGGATCTCGAACGGCAGGAACATCACGTCGCCGAGTTCGATGACACCCGTGCGGGTCACGTCGAGGTCGTCCTGCCACCGATAGACGGCTTCCCTGGTTCGCCAGTCGAACTCATCGTCGGGCAGGGCGTCACGCTCGGCGTAACCCAACGCGGCCAGGTTGTCGTTGAGTTGGCGGATGTCAGGCCCGTCCCTCTCACCGACCGCCAGGCGACGCCAAGCGGGCCGGTCGCCATACAGGAGGCGGGTCGGGGTCCCGTCGATCTCGGCGACTACGTCGCCGCGCCGGATCACCGTGCCCGCCTTCGGCATCCAGCTGAGGATGCCGTCACGACCCGCCGCCAGCGGGACCACCTCGCCATACCCGAGCATCCCTTCAAAGCTCTGGGCGGTGGTGAGGTCCTGGCGGACCACCGTCGTGGTGGCCACGGGCACCTCCGGAGAGGTGCTGGGGGAGTCGATGGGCGCCGGGGTACAGGCGACGAGCGAGACGACCATCACGACGACGGCTGGAGCGAAATGCCACCGGGGCCTTCGCCCATGAGGCTCGTGCTCAAGGCATCGGCTCACCGGTCTGCTCCTCACAGATAGCCCTCGCGGCTTCGAAGGCGTCCCAGTCGCCGTCGAGCGGACCGGCCGGCCCCGAGATGCCGCCCTCCTCGAACACCGGATCGGGAAAGTCGACGCCCTGATCACGCATGCAGGCCGCGAAGGCGAGCATTCTCTCCATCTCCTGCTCCAACAGGGCACGGTCCTCGGGATCCTCACCCTCATCTCGCGGAACGGCGGATTCGAAAACCTCCTGGCACTCGACTTCTGCCTCCCGATATGTCGGTGTATCCGGGTCGAGCCCATCGGGGAACCGGATATCCCATCCGCCGTCCTCGAGCACCGGGTCGGGCCAGTCGAAGCCGTGCTCACGCATGCATTGGGCGTGGGCGAGCGCCGCCGTCTCGCCGTCTTCGTCGGGCTGAGTGTCCGCCGGTGGGTGGGAGCAGGCACCGGCCGACAGCAGCAGTGCTGCCAGCAACCCGAGCCCGGGGCATGTAAGTCGCATCGGCAATCCTCTCGTCATCGGTCAGTGCTCCGTCGGGAGCTGCGCACACGGTGCCGCACCAGTGCTGAGAGGAGTCTGTGATCGGCTGAGACGTCTCTCAGCCGTTTGCGACGCGGGGAGGCCAGACTGAAGTGATGCGAATCCTGGTGGTCGACGACGAGGAGCGGCTCGCCGCGGCGGTGGCGCGCGGCCTACGAGCCGAGGGGTTCGACGTCGAGGTCGTGTCCGACGGGCTCGAGGGCTACTGGCGGGCTCGCCACCGGCCGTACGGGGCGATCGTGCTCGACGTCCTGCTGCCGGGGATGAACGGCTACCTGATCTGCCGAAGGCTGCGGGAGGAAGGAGTCGCAACCCCGATCCTCATGCTCACCGCCAAAGACGGTGAATACGACGAGGCGGAGGCCTTCGAGCTCGGCGCAGACGACTACCTGCGCAAACCGTTCTCCTACGTGGTGCTGGTGGCGCGGCTGCACGCACTGCAACGGCGCGGCGAGATCTCACGACCCGCCATCCTCAGCGCTGGTGATCTGCACTTCGACCCGGTGGCGAGACGCTGCCGGCGCGGCGCCACGCCCATCCCGCTGACCCCCCGGGAGGCATCCCTGCTCGAGTATCTCCTGATGCGCCGTGGCGACGTCGCCGACAAGTACGAGTTGCTCGATGCCGTGTGGGGAGCCGACGCCGATCGCGACCCCAACGTGGTCGAGGTCTACGTCGGATATCTCCGGCGCAAGATCGACCGACCCTTCGACCGGGTCTCCCTGGAGACGGTCCGCGGAGTCGGCTATCGGGTGGTGGACGATGAAGGGTGACCGGACGACGCCGGGGCGCTGGGGGAAACTGCGCTCGGTGCGCGCCCGGACCACCCTGGCTGCCACGGCGGTCGTGGCCGTCGCCCTGGTGGCCGCGGTGGCAGCACTGGCCACGGCGGTAGAACAGACACTCGTCCGCCGCGTGTTGGAGCAAGGCGAACGTGAGGTGGAGGCGGTGGTGGATCGTCTTGCGGCCGGCGCCACTCCGGACCAGGCGCTGCAGCCCAACCAACCGAGCCCGGCTATCGGCGGAGTGATCTCGACCTACGTCGCCATCGTCGACCAGGAGGGGGCACCGGTGGTGGGCAGCGGATTCTTCGACATGGAGGGTGTCGAGGACGTGAGCGTGGGTTTCAGCAGTGGACCGGCGCCGCTCAACGAAGAGCCGAGGGTGGTCCGTGTCGGCACCTCCGACCTGGCGATTGCGCAGCGGTCGATCGAGATCGATGGAGAGGACCTGTTGGTCGTCGCCGCCAGCCCAATGGCGGGAGTCATTCGCAGCGTTGACGCCGTCATCCGGGCGTCGAGCATCGGCGTTCCTCTGCTCGTCGGGCTCGTCGCCGCGGTGACGTGGATCGCAACGGGAAGGACCATGCGACCGATCGATGTCATCCGGGAGGAGGTCGAGGAACTGTCCTCGAAGACACTCGACCGCCGTGTCCCGGTGCCCGCCACGGACGACGAAGTCGCCCGTCTGGCGGAGACGATGAACCGGATGCTGACACGGCTCGAGACGGCTTCCGCCCGTCAGAGAGAGTTCGTCTCCGACGCTTCCCACGAGCTCCGCAGCCCCGTCGCCTCGATCCGCGCCGAAGTGGAGGTGGCGCTCGCCCACCCGGCGGCCAGCAGCTGGCTGGTCGTCGCCGCCGGTGTGCTCAGCGAAACCGGCCGCCTCGAGCGGATCATCGAGAACCTGCTCCTGCTCGCCCGCCTCGACGAGGACACCCCGCCGAGCGACAACGTGGTCGACATCAGCGGTCTCATCGATGAGATGATCGAGCGGATCGACGAGGCGGTCGTCTCGATCGAGACCGATGTCGACGAAGGGTTGTCGGTACCGGGACGCAGCGACGAGCTCCAGAGTGTGATCCGCAACCTCCTCGACAACGCCGTCCGCCACGCCACATCGACCGTCGCCGTCACGGCGACGACCGTCGAAAGGACGATCCGCATCACCGTCGACGACGACGGTCCCGGCATCCCACCCGCCGACCGGGAGCGAGTCTTCCAGCGGTTCACCCGACTGGAACCGTCGCGCAATCGGAGCGACGGTGGCGTCGGCCTCGGTCTGGCCGTCGTCAGCCGCGTCGTACGCCACCACGGCGGATCAGTAGCCGTGCAGGACAGCCCCTCAGGCGGCGCCCGATTCATCGTCGAGTTGTCAGCCGTTGAGCCGTTTCCAGCACGGGGCGGAACCGGTCAGAGCTCGGCGTGACGAGCCGCGGCGCGGCGGTCGATTCGCTGCCATGGACCGCTGGTCGACGAGGTTGTCCCGCTGCTCGAAGAAGCGGACGATTGGAGATCGGCCACGAACTGGACTCATCGTCCATCAATCCACCGGGATCGCCGTGGCTGAGACTCACCGCCGGCGCGTCAGCCACGGTTGACGTGGACGTGGTGTCAGCCTAAGCTGACGCGGGTGCGGGAGTTCGCTCGCCTCAACGATGCGGTTGACAGCCCCGACCCCACCGTCGGCCTGGGTGCGGTGGCGGCGCTACGCCAGCTGGTCGAGGAGCTCGAGGAACTGCACGTCGACAACGCCCGCAGCCTGGGTTGGTCGTGGCAGGCGATCGCCGACGCCCTGGGCATCACCCGCCAGTCGGTGCACAAGAAGCACCACGTCCGACGTCGTCGGAGGAGGTGACCGTGTTCGACCGTTGCGATGTGAGCACCCTGGCGGTGGTCGATACCGCATTGGCGGCAGCGCGACGCCTCGGTCACGGCCATCTGGGCACCGAACATCTGCTCCTGGCACTGTTGCAGCACCGCCAGCTGCTTCCTGACGCCGTGGCGACGCTGCTCCCCGGCGACCCCCAGGTCGTCATCGCCAGGCTGGCCGGCATCATGGGTGAGCCGCCGCCGCCCGATGCGGAGTTGCTCAACACCCTGGGCATCGACCTGGAGCGGGTGCGGTCGGCGGTACGCAGCACCTTCAGCGAGGATGCCATCGCCCGCATGCAGCAGCCGGTGCACCAGCCATGGCAACCGTGGCGGCGACCGACCCGACGGTGCCCGTCGCTCCTCGCCGGTGGGATGGGGGTGGCCCCCCGCGTGAAACGGGCCTTCGAGCGCGCCGATCACCACGCCCGGCGGCGACAACGGCTCGCCATCGCCCCGGCAGACCTGCTGATGGGGTTGGTAGAGGTCGAAGACGCCATGTCGAACCGGCTGTTACGCAGTGCCGGCGTCGATCCGTCCCAGGTGCGACGCCTGCTGCTCGACGCCGCCGGCTGACGTCCGTCCGATGGGCGAGCGGCAACCTGATGTATCCACCGAGTCGATGGGGGATCGACTGAGGGACACCGTCCCATTCGCCTCGGGAGATACCGCATGTCCCGCACCGTCCAGCGCGGCGAAAGCCTCAACCGCATCGCCGCCGGGCATGGCACCACGGTTTCGGCATGGCGGATTCAACCGGTGGCCGCAACGGTCTGTGCGTAGGCCTCTGCTGGTGTCTTATAGCCTAGTGGTCCGTCGCTGAAATAGCTTCGGTGGCTAGGATGGCAGGATGCCGATCATCACTGCTGAGCCCCTTGCGATGTCCGCCGAGCAGCGAGCCGAGCTGGAGGTGATGGCGCGGTCGACATCGT
>JACDBE010000365.1 GCA_013695075.1 Acidimicrobiia bacterium | reverse complement strand
TGCGCCTGGACCACCGGCCAGTTCGGCATCAGCGACGTCTACCTGGGGGTGCTCGCCCGGCTCGGTGCCGGCGGGGTCGTCGAGATCGTCGAACCCGACCTGACCGCCGACGAGCGGGCCGCCCTGGCCGCCGCCGCCGGCGCTGCGGTCTTGTTGCCCGGAAGCACGGCAGGTGATTCAATGTCGGGAAGAACCGGTTGTCGTCGGGGAGGGACTCCATGCGCGATCTGCTGTTGATCATCCACATCGCGGCGACGGCCGTCTGGCTGGGGGCATCCGTCACCCAGATGGTGGTAGGTCCCCAGTTGTCCCGGCAATCGCCTCAGGTGGCATCGGCCTGGATGACGGCGGCGATGGGCCTGGGTAGGAAGCTGTACCCACCGGCGGGGTTGTTGGTGCTGCTCGCCGGTACCGGGCTGGTGCTGGTATCGGACGTGTACTCGTTCTCCGATGCCTTCGTCGTTGTGGGTTTCGTGGTGATAATCCTGGCCGCGGTGCTAGGCGCCAGGGTCTTCACCCCGGCGGCGGGTAAGGCGGCCGAGGCCTTCCGCGCCGGCGACACCACCGCCGCCAACGCCGCCATGGCGACGATCGTTCGCTTCGGGGTGCTCGACGTGGTGCTGATCCTGGTGGCCATCACCGCCATGGTGATGCGCTGGGGAGCATGACCGCGGAGGTACCGTCGGTAGCCGTCGATGTTCCCCAACTGGGCGACGACCGCGGCAAGAACTGGGCCAAGGTGGTCACCAACGTCGACGGCTCGCTGGCCAGCGGGTGGGCGTACGAGGGTGCCTTCATCGCCTCGGGTGGGATCCAGGATGTGCCGGTGGGTTCGGTGTTGCTGGTGTACGGCGAGCGGGGGAGCCGGGACCGGCCGATGATCATCGCCAAAGTATTCACCGCCAACGGCGACGGCACCCTGACCGCCCAGGCCGAGGCATCGGGCCGGGCCTGGGCCCGCACCCTGCGCGACCGTGTGGAGGACCTGCTCTCCGATCAACTTCCCGCCCTCGAGGACGACCGCCTGCCGTGGTCGGCGGAGCTGATGCGCTGGAGCGACCAGGCCATCGCCGACGAGGCGGCCCGACGGGGTCTCAGCACCTGAGCGGCGCGCTCAGCGGTACGTGCGGATACGGACGTCGGAAAGATCGGCGATCCCTGCGGAGTCGGCGGTGACGAGGATGCGGTCGGTCGCCATGGCGGTGGCGGCGATGATCAGATCGTGGGCGCCACGCGGCCGCCCCGTTTCCCGTACCTCTGCCAGCAGGGCGGCGTGGGCGCCAGCCACGGCGAGATCGTAGGGACGTGGCGGCGCGGCGTCGGCCGGCATCGCCGATCAGGGGCGGCAGTAGCCCCAGGCGGCCTCAACCCGATCGACCAGGGGGTCGGGCGACGGAGACAGGATGCTTCCGCCCAGGGCGAAGGCTTCGGTCTGGAGAATGGCGCGTCTGCCCTCGATGGCGCCGAGGAGGCGGCGCCGGGAGCGCTCGTCCGGCACCAGGGTGTGGTCGGTGGCGATGAGTCTTCCCAGCTGGGCACGGTCATGGTCGTCACCGAGGACGTCGCCCAGCTCGGCGAGACGCTGCGCCACCGCCCCCAGCAGGTCTGGCCACATCGGTTGTGTCACCTCGACGTGGTGGCGGAGGTACTTGACGTCCTTGCGCCACTCGTGGAGCCGGTGGGCGGTGGGCAGTACCTGCGCCTCCGCCATCCCGCCAGCGGCGCGACGAGCGATGCGCATCAGGCCCGGACGGATCGAGGCGAACCGGTCGGGGAAGGCGCCGTCGCCCACCACCGGGAAGCGGGCGACCCTTGCCCGAAAGCACAGCAGCGTGGTGACGGTGTCCATCCGGAGCGATCGATCGGCGGCCAGGGCGAGACCGGCATCGCGGTGGCACTCCTCCAGCATCACCACCAGGCGACGGCCCACGAAGTCATCGGCATCATCGCCGCCGACGACCAGGTCCCTGGCGACGGCGGTCATCACCGCGGCGTCGCGCACCGCCGACCACCTGCGGGCGGTGTCCCGCAGCAAGACGTTCTCCTGGCGGTAGCGGAACCGACCGAGCTCGCCCCGCATCAGCCGCAGCACCGCTCGCACCCGCTTCAACGCCTTGCGCAGCTCGTGGACGGTGGTGTCGAGGTCGGGTCCGTTGCGGATGAGATCGATACCGCCGTCCACCTGCTCAACCACCAGCCGCTGGATGCCGATGGCCAGCGGCTCGTCCTCGCCGAGGGCGAACCGCGGCTCGGCAGTGTCGGCGAGAAGCTCCGTTGTTTCCGGGAGGGAACGGTCGGCCACGGTAATGGGAGCCTCGGCGCTGGGGAGCCCGGACGCTACCAGCAGGCGGTGGCCACGGCCGGGGGTTGCTGCGGTGCATCGACCTCCGTAACGTCGCAGCCGGGAGGTGGCGGAGTGACGGGGGTGGCGGCGACCAAGAACGACCGGCGGACCATCTTTGGATGGGCCATGTACGACTGGGCCAATTCGGCGTACATCACCATCGCCGGAGCCATCGTCGCCTCGTTCTTCACCGGTGAAATCGTCCCCGAGGAGGGTTTCCGGGGGATGTCGGGGGAGACCCTGTGGGCCTATGTGGTGTCGATCGGGGCATTCGTGCTGTTCCTGGTAATGCCGGTGCTGGGAGCCGTCTCCGACTTCACCGGCGCCAAGCGCGCCTTCCTCCGCTTCTTCGCCTTGGTCGGGGGGACCTTCACTCTGGCAGTCCCCTTCGTGCCGTCGGGGGCGGTGCTGCTGTTCCTGGGGGTGTTCCTGATCACCCAGGTGGGCTTCACCGCCGCCAACGTGTTCTACGACGCCTTCCTCCCCCACATCACCACCGACGACACCATCGACCGGGTGTCGTCACGAGGCTTCGCCACGGGCTACGTCGGCGGCGGGCTGTACCTGCTGTTGGCCCTGGTGCTCATTCTGCTGAGCGGCGACGACGGCATCACCGGGCTCACCACCGAAGGCGCCGCCAGGGTGGCCATCTTCGGGTGCGGGGTGTGGTGGATCGGGTTCACCATCTACGCCCTACGCCGCCTTCCCGAACCGGGGACACCCGAGGCCATCCCCCCGGAGCTGGCCGGGGAGCCGTCGCTGGTGGCCTACGCCGCCGTGGGGTTCCGGCGCACCATCGCCACCGCCCGCAAGCTGCTGCGGTTCCGCCACCTGATGTTGTTCGTGCTCGCCTTCATCTTCTACAACGACGGCACCCAGACGGTGATCAACATCTCGGGGGCTTACGCCGAGGACACCCTGGGGCTGGCGACCGAGCAGATCGCCATCGCCTTCCTCATCGTGCAGTTCATCGCCTTCTTCGGCGCCTTGGCCTTCGGGGTGCTCGCCGACCGCATCGGCACCAAACCGGCGATCATGGTGGCGTTGGCGGGTTGGTCGGCCATCGCCGTCGCCGGCTACTTCCTGCCGGCCGAGCAGTCGACCCCGCTCTACGTGCTGGCGGTGTTCATCGGGTTCGTGCTCGGCGGGGTGCAGGCGCTGAGCCGCAGCCTGTACGGCTCGATGATCCCCGAGGAAGCGTCCGCCGAGTTCTACGGGTTCTTCTCGGTGTTCTCCAAGTTCTCGGCGATCTTCGGCCCGCTGCTGTTCGCCGTGGTGTCCGACGTCACCGACTCGGGGCGCCCCGCCATCCTGTCCATCGTCGCCTTCTTCGTCATCGGAATGGTGCTGCTGGCGGTGGTCGACGTCGATCGGGCGCGCGCTTCCCGCCAGGACTGGCACGTCGAAGGACTACAGGTGTAGTGGCGGTAGCGTTGCCCTGATGTTGGTCAAGCGCCTGGTCGTCGTTGCCGCCGTGGTGGCGCTGGCGCCCTGCTCCGACGAGGTGGTGACGGTGACCACGGCGTCCGGTGACGACGCCCCGCCGGCCACCACCTCAACCGAGGCCCCGCAGACCACGAGTGCCGCCCCCGTCGCCACCAGCGGCGCCCCCTCCACAAGCGGCGCCCCGACCACGTCCACCCCGGCGACCACGGTGCCACCCCCGGTGCCGGGGGACCTGGTGCTGGCGGTGGCGGTGGAAGGCCTGGAGCAGCCGGTGCTGGCGATCGCAGCCCCCGGTGACGACCGTATGTTCGTGGTCGATCAGGTGGGCCGAGTGGTCACCGCCGACGGTGAGGTCGTCCTCGACATCTCCGACCGGGTGGTGTTCGAGGGCGAGCAGGGTCTGCTGGGCATCGCCTTCCCCGCCGACTTCGCTGATTCGGGTCGCTTCTTCGTCAACTACGTGGCGGGCGGTCCGGTGACCAGGGTGTCGGAGTTCGTCAGCGGGGATTCCGGCAGCGAGCGGGTGCTACTCGAGATCGATCAGCCGGCCCCCAACCACAACGGGGGCATGATCGCCTTCGGTCCGGACGGTCACCTGTGGATCGGGATGGGTGACGGCGGCGGTGCCGACGACCAGTTCGGCAACGGGCAGGACCCGGCGGTGCTGCTGGGCGGGATGCTGCGTATCGACGCCTCCACCGAGCCGCACGCGATCCCCGCCGACAACCCGGGGCTCGACGGCTGGGCGCCGGAGAAGTGGTCGATCGGGCTGCGCAACCCGTGGCGGTTCACCTTCGACGGTGAAGAGCTGTGGATCGCCGACGTCGGCCAGAATGCCTGGGAGGAGATCAACGTGGTCGACGCCGGCTCCGGGTACGGCAGCAACTTCGGCTGGCCGCTGCTGGAGGGCACCAACTGCTTCGCCGAGGATCCATGCGACGCCAGCGGCACCGTGCTCCCCATCGCCGAGTACTCCCACGATGAGGGCTGCTCGATCACCGGCGGCTTCGTGTACCGCGGCTCGGCTATCCCCGGGCTCGACGGGCACTACTTCTACGGCGACTTCTGCGGCGGCTGGATCCGCAGCCTGGTACGGGAGGGCGATGGGGTCGCCATCACCGAGTGGTTCCCCCCCGGTTCCGTGAACGGGCACACCGGGTTCGGGGTCGATGCCGCGGGCGAGCTGTACGTCACGACCACCGAGGGCACCGTGCTGCGCATCGAGCTGGGCTGACGGCCGACCGTGCGCTCCCCACCCGATTCTTAGGACCCAAATGCGCCATCCGTGACGCGTTTGGGTCCTAAGAAAAGCGAATAGGCTCACGCGGTGACTGAACGCATCGTGGTGGTTGGCTCGATCAACCGGGACGTGGTCCTTGGGGTCGAGCAGCTCCCCATCCCCGGAGAGACCGTGCTGGGGCGCAGCCTGGGCACCTACAACGGGGGCAAGGGGGCCAACC
>JACDBE010000358.1 GCA_013695075.1 Acidimicrobiia bacterium | reverse complement strand
TCCCTTCGAGTCCGAGCACAGCTTCTTCGTCGAGCCCGATCGGCCGGCCATGGGATCGGGCACATGCGCCTGAGGCACCACGGGGAGGCGGGGGTGGCGGCCGTGGAGATGGCCATGGTCGCCCTGCTGCTGGTGACCTTGGTCCTCGGCATCGTCGAAGCGTCTTGGGCGTTCGCCCAACAGAACGCGGTGCGCGGGCTGGCCCGGGAGGGCGCTCGCACCGCCGCCGCCGGCCAGGATTTCGACTGCGCCGGTGCCGATGTCGCCGGCGGTGCAACCTGCTCGATCACGGTCGACGTCCCCGCCTGCCAGGGAACCCGCGGAAACATCACGGTGACCGCCCCGTACAACGCCCTCACCGGGTTCTTCGGGAACTTCAACAGCCTCACCATCACCTCGACGGTCGATTTCGTCGTTGTCACCGACGAGGACTCGTCGTGTTGAACAGGCTGCGAGGCGACGGCGAGAACGGCGCCGTGCTGGTGCTCACCGCCCTGCTGCTGCTGGTGCTGATGGGCTTCGCCGCGTTGGCCGTCGACGCCGCCTCGGCCTGGTCGAAGCGACGCCAGATCGAGACCGCCGCCGACATAGGGGTCCTTGCCGGCGCCGAGGCCATCGTGGGCACGTTCCTCAGCGACGTCGATGCTGCCGTCAGCGGGGTGGTCACCGATCTGGTGGCGTTCAACTCCCCCGAAGCACTCGCCGCGGTGGGCCCGGTCACCGGCGACCTCGACCCGGAGGAACCGAACCCATGCGCCCTCGCTCAGCGGATCTGCCTGACCAACGTCACCGTCACGGTCAGCGGAACATCAGATAACGCCTTCGCCCCCGCCATCGGCGCCGCCGACACCATCGACATCTCCTCCGGCGACGGCGAGGGGACCACCGAGGCGCAGATCTACAAGATCGAGTACTCGTCGCTGAAGCTGTTTCCGATCGGGATCGACAGCATGGCTGTCGGACTGCGCTGTGGCGCCCCGGAATGCCGGGCCCACGACCAGCCGACCCCGCCTCCACCACCATCGACGACCACCACCACCACATCCACGCCACCTCCACCACCGCCGCCTCCGGCCGAGCCACCGCCGGTGATTGCCGACCCCGTCGTCGACGAGGTGGACCTGGTTGGGGTGGGGCGCGGCAGGAACTGCAGTGATGAGGCAGTGGCCCACGCCCTCGTCGAGGGAGTTCCCCACCTGGTGGCCGTGGATGCCGCCGCGGCCGTGCGCGATGAGGGAGCGGCCTGCAGTGATGGTCACGAACTGACCATGCCCAACGCTGCATACGGGCGGATCTCCGAGCCCGTGCCAGGTTCCCTCCTCGCCCAGGGAATCCACCCAGTCATCACCACCGGTCCGCCACTGTGGACATACCTGACCGGTGTCGGCCTGTGCAGCGGTCCCGACATCGAGGCGATCACGGATCCCGACCCCGAAGTGCGATTCAGCCTGCAGACGCGGGCCATGCAGCAATGCCTACGCAACGGCAGACCGAGCTTCGACTTTGCGGGAATCGACCCCTCGCTCGGAAGATTGGGTTGGGGAATCGTTCTCACCGACCTCACCTACTACGGGGACTTTGTCCCTGTGTTTGTTCATTCGCTGGTAGGCCCAGGCCCGGACTATGTAGTGACCGAGAGCCTGGAGGCGGGCGCCAGCGGCTACACCGTGTTCGTCCTCAACGAGAACTGGGTGACCGCAAGTGTCGACACCGAGGTCGATCCGTCGGGGAGGCTGTCCTTCAAGCTGATCGACTGACCGTCGCCGCCCCCATCCGCCGGCTACGCAGCTGCCAGCCGGCGAGCAGCCAGGCACCGAGACCCCACACCAGCGCCACCGTGTAGGCCACGGCGCCGAGCAGCGGCCACACCACCGCCAGCAATGCCCAGATAGCGGCGCCGAGGACCAGCCCGCCGACGCTCCCCCCGCGATCGCCTAGCAGCCGGCCCCCCACCGCGGCAATCATCGGCACCGAGCCGAAGCCGGCGGCCACCACCAGCGCCAGCAGCACCGCCAGCGCCAGTGGGATCCCCACCAGCGACACCGCCAGGGCGGCGAACAGCGACGGCAGCGCCACCAGGGTGGCCAGCCCCAGCCCGAGGCAGGCCCACGGTCTGGCGGCGGCCAACGCCACCGCCCCGGCGGCGGTGGCGTCGAACAGCCACAACAGGACGATCCCGCCGACGACGAACCCGAACAGACCGAACAGCGCCGCCACCCGCAGCGCCGTGCTCACCGGGAGCGGCACCCGCACCGGGATGTCCACCACCTGCCCGGCGACACCCGAGGCGTCGACCGATGCTTCGCCGCTGGCGCGGTACACCACGTCTCCGCCAACCGCCCCGGTGACCTGGAGCGAGGACACCTCGACGTCGACATCGTGGCCAACGGCGCCCGGCACCACCGCCGACGAGAACCGCCCCAACACGTCACGCCCCACCTCGCCGGTGACACCCAGCCGCCATGACCAGGCAGCGAGATCACGACCCACCGCACCGGCGACATCGAGCCCCAGTGCGGCCACGGTGATGTCGTCGCCCACCGATCCGGTGATGGTGACCTGGCGCCCCACCCCGCGCAGCGATCCTTCGACCACCCCGCTGACGGTGACCGCCCCGTGGCTGAGCACGGTGACATCGCCGGTGACCCGGCCGGTCAGCTCCAGCGACCCGGTGGCGACCACCAGATCACCCTCGATGGTGCCCTCGATCCGGGCGGTGGTGGCGGCCAGGGTCAGGTCCTCGGTGACCACCTCGTCGGGGCCGAGCAGGTAGATGTCGGCCCCGATGACCGAGGCCAGCGCCGCCACCGGCGCCGCCAGCAGTGCCAGCCCGACCACCACCAGCACCAGCCGCCGGCGATGGCGGCGGCCGGGATCGGCGCCCCCCGGGTCAGAGCGGGAGGGCAACGCGGACCAGCTCGAGCAGCGGCCAGGGCACCAACCCCAGCCCGAGCGTGACCGCGGCGGCGACCCCGAGCACCACCCGGCCGGCGGCATCGGGCTGCGGGGTGGCCCGCGCCGTACCCGGGGCTTCCGCCGCCACCGGCTCGGTGAAGTACATCAGCACGATCACCCGCAGGTAGAAGAACAACCCGGCAACGGCGACCACCACGGCGACGATGGCCAGCCACAGGTAGCCGGCGTCGACGGCGGCGGAGAACACCGCCAGCTTGCCGACGAAGCCGGCGGTCAGCGGGAACCCGCCAAGCGCCAGCATGAACAGGGCGAGCACGGCGGCCAACACCGGGGAGCGGGCGGCGAGCCCCTGGTAGGCGTCGAACGGGGAGCGGTCGGCGCGGGGACCGGAGACGATGCTGACCACGGTGAACGCCCCCACCAGCTGGACTGCATAGGTCGCCAGGTAAAACCACAGCGCCGGGGTGCCGGCGTCGCCGCCCACCATCGCCGTGATGAGGAACCCGGCGTGGGCGACCCCCGAATAGGCCAGCATGCGCTTCATGTCACGTTGGGCGATGGCGAGCAGGGTGCCCAACACGATGGAGACGGTGGCCATGACGGCGATGGCCGGCGCCCAGTCGTCGAGCAGGGTGGGGAAGGCCGCGGTGAGGATCCGGACCAAGGCAGCGAAGCCGGCGATCTTGACCCCGGCAGCCATCAGCGGCACCGCAGCCGACGGTGCCCCCTGGTACACGTCCGGGGCCCACTGGTGGAAGGGTGCCGCCGACACCTTGAAGGCCATCCCGACGATGGTGAGCCCGACGGCGACCAGCACCATCCCCGGCTCCAGCACCACCGTCTCGGCGAAGAAGGCGGCGATGCCCCCCACCCCGTAGATGGTGGTGGAACCCGTGGAGGCGAACGTCAGCGCCACGCCGTACAGGAAGATGGCCGAGGCGAACGAGCCCAGCAGGAAGTATTTCATTGCCGCCTCGTCGGAGCGCACCTGGTTGCGGGTGAACCCGGCCACCACGTACAGGCTGATGGAGGCGGTCTCCAGCCCGATGAACAGCAGCACCAGGTTGGATGAGATCGCCATCAGGTGCAGCCCGGCGGTGGCGAGGAGGAACAGGCCCACCAGCTCGGCGCCGCGGGTGCCCAGCGAGGCGATCATCCGCCAGG
The DNA here is from genome assembly GCA_013695075.1 of Acidimicrobiia bacterium. Taxonomy (GTDB): domain Bacteria; phylum Actinomycetota; class Acidimicrobiia; order Spongiisociales; family UBA5794; genus JACDBE01. The sequence continues at coordinate 271 of JACDBE010000358.1, read as the reverse complement.
CACCGATCAACGCCAGCCCGGCAACCACGAACAGGGCGAGCCCGGCGAAGGCGGAGAAGTGGTCCATCACGATCATCGGGTTGCTCACGGTGGGGACGTCGCGGGCGGTGAAGGCCAGCTGCGGCCCCAGTTCGTCGGCCCGCAGCCACTGCATCACCGAGAACCCGAGACACAAGGCGATGGCGGCGGCGCAGATCACCGCCCAGATGCGGCTCCCCAGCGACAGGGTGACCTCGGTGAGCAGCACCAGCAGCGCCGCCACCAGCAGCAC
>JACDBE010000347.1 GCA_013695075.1 Acidimicrobiia bacterium | reverse complement strand
GGGCCTCGGATACCATCGGATGATTGCTGTCACCCTGAGACCACTGACCGCAGAGGACGTTCCCGAATGGCGCCGGCTGCGTCGGCGCATGCTGGTGGAGCATCCCACGGCCTTCCTGGAGCATCCGGACGACCTCTCCGGACGCGATGACACCGAGCTCGCCAGCAGGCTGGCCGAAGGCAACGTGGTCGGCGTCTTCCTCGATGGCACCATGGTCGGCAGCGGCGGGTTCTTTGCCGACAGGGGGTCCAAGCGGCATCACGTCGCCACATCTGGGGAATGTACGTGGCACCCGAGGTTCGGTCGCTCGGCGCCGGCCGGGCGTTGCTCGACGACCTGCTGGAGCGGCTCGCCGGCGCCGGAACCGAGGTGGCGGCGCTCGACGTCGCCGAGGACAACGCCGTCGCCCGACACCTCTACCAGTCGGCCGGTTTCGAGACATGGGGCCGGGAGCCGGATGCGATGCGAGTGGAAGGTCGCTCCATCACCCTGCTGCACATGAGGCGTCGCCTCGGCGCCTGATCGCCCTCCTCGACGGCCCGGCAGGGCACAATGCCGACCGTGACCGGGGCGCCACCGACGGCAGGGATACACCCCGTGGGCCGGTCGCCGGTCTGGTGGTGGCGTCGGCTCTGGTGGGACCCCGGGACACGAACCGACGTCGCCGTAGTCGCCCAGTCGCCCGACGGAAGCACCAGGTCGCTGTTCCCCCTCCCCACCATCTTGGGTCCGGTCTCGGCGTACCCTCAGGAGGTCGTCGCCACCGAGAACGGAGCGTTCGCCCTTCTCCTCATGCAGCCACCGGTGGGACCGTCCCGCCCGGTGATGGCGATCGGAACCACCGCCAGCGCAGATTCCCAGCGCTGACGACCCGCCGTGCTCCCAACTTCAGCGGATTACCTGTCACCACGACACCTAGCAACCTTAGGTTCCCTGGATCGACCGGCCCGGTTGGGCCAGGGCGATGTCGTCGGGGCGCACTGGGACACGAGTGATGGGCAGGCCGGTGGCGTTGCGGATGGCGGCGGCGATGGCTGCGGTGGAGCTGATGGTGGGGGGCTCGCCGGCTCCCTTGGCGCCGAACGGGCCGAAGTGGCTGGCCTCCTCGACGAACCCGGCGGTCACCGCCGGGGCGTCAGCGAAGGTGGGCAGCAGGTAGTCGGTGAAGCTGGCGTTCTTGATGACGCCGCCGTCGAGGATCAGCTCCTCCATCACCGCCAGCCCCACCCCCTGCATGATCCCCCCTTCGACCTGGCCCAGCAGCGCCGCCGGGTTGAGCACCGCGCCAACGTCCTGGACGGTGTCCACCGCCACCACTCGGAGCAGCCCCAGCTCGGCGTCGACGTCCACCACCGCCCGGTGAGCGGCGATGGCGAAGTCGACGTGGAGGTTGCCCTGACCGTCCTCGTCCGGCGTGTCCGTAGGCGGGTGGCGGAATCGCAGGTGGTGGGTAGCTGGGCCCAGGTCGGCGAGACGGTCGAGCGGGACCACCAGCTCGCCGGCGCGCCACACCCCGGTGTCGTCGAGCTCGTCGCCATCGTGCGCCTCCAGGATCATCTGCCGCAGCTCGGCGCAGACCGCCTCCACCGCCCCGCCAGTCATCTGCGTCTGCCGTGACGCCGAGGTCGAACCAGCCGACCCGATAGTGGCGGTGTCGTCGAACACCACCGCCACCTGGGGGATGCCGAGGACGGTGCGGGCGATCTGCTGGCAGATGGTGACCAGACCCTGCCCCACCTCGGCGGCGGCGGTGTGGACCTCCACCCCCGCCGGGGTGATGGTCACCCGTACCTCGGCGTAGTCGTCGAACCCCTCGGAGAAGGCCAGGTTCTTCATGCTGACGGCGTATCCCACGCCCCGCGTGACGTGGGCGGGATCGGTGGTGAGTCCGGTACCGCCGGGGAGGTGGAACGGATGCGTGGGCGGCGCCTCCGCCGGCAGCGGCATGGCGCGCAGCTCCTCGATCACCCGAGCGGTGGGCAGCGACCCGGTGATGATCTGGCCGGTGGTAGACATGGCGTCGCCGGGGGCGAGGGCGTTGCGCAGGCGCAACTGCAGCGGGTCGACGCCGAGGCGGGCGGCGAGCCGGTCCATCTGCGCCTCGTAGGCGAAGCAGGCCTGCACCGCCCCGAACCCGCGCATGGCGCCGCACGGCGGGTTGTTGGTCCGGGTGACATGGGATTCGACGAACACGTTGTCGCACCGGTACGGACCCACCGCGAAGTACGAGGCGTTGGCGATGACCGCCGGGCTCGACGAGGTGTAGGCGCCCCCGTCGAGCACCATGCGGGCGGTGACCTTCACCAGGTCGCCGGCGGTGGTGGCTTCGTGGCGATACCACATCCGGGCCGGGTGGCGGTGGACGTGGCCGACGAAGCTCTCCTTGCGGTCGTACACCATCTTCACCGGACGTCCAGTGGCCTGGGCGAGCAGGCACAAGTGGATCTGTAGCGATACGTCCTCCCGGGCCCCGAAGGCTCCGCCGATGCCGGCGGGGTGCACCCGCACCTGATCGTCGGCCACCCCCAGGCAGGCCACGATCTGGGCGTGGTCGGTGTGACTCCATTGGGTGGCGACATACACGTCGACTCCGCCGTGACCGTCGGGGACCGCCAACCCGGACTCGGGACCCAGCGGCGCCTGATCCTGCATGCCAACCTCGTAGTACCCCTCCACCACCACCGGCCCGGAGGCGTCGGGGTCGCCACGGCGCACGTTGATGGTGCGGAACACCTCGCCCCGCTCCACGGCCAGCTCGCTGTCGATAAGGGGATCGAGCGGCTGATACTCCACCTCGATGGCTGCCAGGCCGCGGCGGGCATCCTCGAGATCGTCGGCGGCCACCACCGCCACCGGCTCGCCCCAGAAGCGGGCGACCCCATCGGCCAGCACCGGCTGGTCCGCACGCTCCAGCCCGTAGTGCCGGGACCCGGGGACGTCGTCGATGGTGAGCACCGTGGCTACCCCGGGCACCGCAAGCGCAGGTCCGATGTCAAGGCGGGTGACGTTGGCGTGGGGATGGGGGCTGCGCAGGGTGGCTCCCCACAGCATCCCCCGCTCCATCAGGTCCGATGCGAATGCATAGTTGCCGGTGAGCTTGGGGATGCCATCGGGACGCACCGCCGAGGTGCCGACCCCGCTGGCAAGACCTGTGCGAGTCGGGGCTTCGACGGTCACCGGCGGTCGCCCCCAGCATCGCCCGACGCCAGCGTTTCCAGCCCGCGCAGGATGGCGCCGTACCCGGTGCAGCGGCACACGTTGCCGGCGAGGGCCTCGCGCAGCTCGTCGGAGGTGGGGCCCGAGTTGCCATCGAACAGCTCGGCGGCCGCTACGACGAAACCGGGGGTGCAGAACCCGCACTGAACCCCGCCGGCGTCGAGCAGCGCCTGCTGCACTGGGTGCAGGGTGTCGCCATCGGCATACCCCTCCACGGTGCGTACCGTCGACCCGGCGGCGTCTGCGGCCATCACCAGGCAGGCGCACACCAGGGCACCGTCGAGCACCACCGAGCACGAACCGCACT